>DXIQ01000035.1 GCA_019112785.1 Candidatus Blautia stercorigallinarum | reverse complement strand
ATGGCAAGAATTAAAGGCGGATTAAACGCTAAGAAGAAACATAACAGAGTATTAAAAATGGCTAAGGGCTACAGAGGAGCCCGTTCCAAACAGTATAGAGTAGCAAAACAGTCTGTAATGAGAGCTCTGGCTAGCTCCTACGCAGGAAGAAAGCAGAGAAAACGTCAGTTCAGACAGCTGTGGATCGCTCGTATCAACGCTGCAGCAAGAATGAACGGCTTATCCTACAGCAAATTCATGCACGGCTTAAAGCTGGCTAACGTTGACCTGAACAGAAAAGTTCTGGCTGACATGGCTATCAACGACGCAGAGGGATTCACAACTCTGGCAGAACTGGCTAAGAGCAAATTAGCTTAATCGGTTTTTAGGGCCCCGTAAACCCAGTGTTTACGGGGCTTTTTCATATGGTAATTTCGGATCTTCTGCCCGGCGGGGGCTCATATCTGAATCTTCGGGTAAAATGATCATATCTTCATATACTATCTTATGCGTAAATTATAAGGAAAATCTTGCGTAAACAACTCCAGTATGATATTCTATTCAGGTACGTCAATTTTTTAACAAAATATTTGATGGAGGAAAACGAAATATGCACCTAGATGAGACAAAAGGATTTCCGGGAGGAATCCATCCCACCGATGGTTATGATAAGTCTCTGACTATGGATGTTCCGGTACGGGAATACTGGCCGGAAACAGTGACGATCCTGGCAGAACAGTCCTTTCGGGGGCCTTGCAGCCTGAAGGTCAGGCCCGGGGATCATGTCCGGGAAGGCCAGCAGATCGGAGAACCGGAAGCTTTTATGGCGGCGCCTCTTCATGCCAGTGTTACGGGAGAGGTAATAAAGACGGAAATGGTAAAAAATCAGGGAAGAGAGATGCTTGCCTGTGTGATCCGCCGTCAGGAAGAGCCTGAAAGACAGATACAGGATTATGAAAAAAAGGGGATCTCCCTGTCTGGAATTGACCGGGAAGAAATCTTGGAAGGTATCCGGGAAGGAGGCCTTACCGGTATGGGAGGAGCAGGCTTCCCCACTTTCCGGAAATATGAGACAGATAAACAGATGGATGCCCTGCTGATCAACGGCGCAGAATGCGAACCCTTTCTGACCTGCGACTATCGTCTGATGACAGAGCAGGGATACGGACTATGGAACGGCGTCCGGCTGCTTTTAAAAGCATCAGGAGCGAAAAAAGCTTATGTATGTATTGAGGATAATAAGCCGGCGGCAATTGAAAATCTCCGGAAGATCCTGGAAGAAATAAAAGGCCAGGGAATTCTGGAGCCGTCAGAAGATCTGGAAGTAAAGGCCCTGACTGCCAGATATCCTCAGGGAGGAGAGCGGCAGCTGATCCAGAGCGTTCTGGGAAGAGAGGTACCTATGGGAGGTCTTCCTGGAGATGTGGGGGTGATCGTTTCTAATGTGGGAACAGCAAAGGCAGCTGCAGATATGATACTGGGAAAAAGACCCCTGACTTCCAGGATCGTTACAGTAACAGGCTGTGTGAAAAATCCGGGAAATTTCCTGGTGCCTGTGGGGACTTCCGCCAGAGAGCTGGTAAAACTGTGCGGAGGAGTCACAACAGAGAAGAACCGGATCATTGCCGGCGGTCCTATGACCGGCCCATGTGTGGCTTCCCATTGGAAGGGAGAAGAGGAGCTGTTTTATATCACCAAGAATACTTCCGGGATCCTGGTCCTTCCGGAGAGCCGGTATGAAGAGCAGCCCTGTATCCGCTGCGAGGCCTGCAAAAACGCCTGCCCTGCCGGACTTACCCCTTATCAGATCGATTTTGCCTATTTAAATGAAGATTATGACTTGTGCCAGAAACTGTACGCCAGCGAGTGTATTGCCTGCGGCTGCTGTTCCTATGTGTGTCCGGCTAAGAGGGAGCTTACCCTCCGGACCAGAATGGCAAGGGATCTGGTGAAGCAGAGAATGAGAGAAAAGGCGGTGAAGAAATCATGAGCCAGACAAAAGCAATCAGCGCACCTTATCTGAGAACGGAGCAGACAACCAGAAATATCATGCTCCATGTATCTATATCCCTGATCCCGGCTCTTCTTGGAGCAGTTTATTACTTTGGGGTCAAGGCTTTTTATCTCACTGCCTTTTCTGTGGCCCTGTGTGTGCTGACAGAATTTTTATGGCAGAAAGTGACGAAAAAGCAGGTTACCGCAGGGGATTTCAGCGCAGTGGTCACAGGAATGCTCCTGGCCTTTAACATGCCGGTGACAGTTCCTTTGTGGGTCCTGGCAGCGGCAGATATCTTCAGTATCCTGGTGGTTAAGCAGATGTTCGGCGGGATCGGAAGCAACTTTGCCAATCCGGCCCTTATGGGCAGACTGCTGGTTATGGTAGTCTGGCCGGGAACAGTCATGCAGTATACAGCCCCCAGGACCCTGGCGGCAGACGCGGTTTCCCAGGCTACTATTCTGGGAACGGTAAAGGCAGGAGGCGAGGCCGGATATTCCTACCTGCAGATGTTCCTGGGAGAAGTACCCGGGGCCATGGGTGAGACCAGCAAGCTGCTTTTGCTGGTAGGATTTGCTTATATGTGTTATATGGGCGTAGTCAATATAGAGGCTGCCCTGACTTATATCGCCACTGTAACAGTCCTGACCTTTATCTTTGGTCCTTCCGGACTTTTTACCGGTGATATTCTTGCCAACCTTTTCGGGGGAGGACTGATCATGGGAGGCTGCTATATGCTGACAGACTATGTCTTTGTTTCCAGGAGAGGAAAACTCCTGTATGCACTGGCAGCCGGGATCATTACAGCGGCTATCCGTATTTTCAGCGCCTATCCAGAGGGGATCTGTTTCGGGATCCTGACAGCGAACTGTCTGGCGGGAGTCCTTGGGCTGCTTTACCAGCAGCATATATACGGAACAAAGAAAAATGTGATTTAAAGGAGACGAATATGAAAAATAAAAATGTCAGAGGAATTCTTGCGTTGATCATAGTAACCGCCCTGTCCTTTGGAGTGATCGCAGGCTCCAGAGCTTTGGCAAAGGAACAGGGGTCAGACCAGAGTCAGGGACAGGCTCAGGTGACAGAGGAGTTCGATGTGTCAGGAGCTGAAAACATCCAGTCTGCGGCTAAGACCCGGGAGGGATATCTGGTAACAGTAAAAGAAGCCGGATATGGCGGAGACATTGTTATGGAGGTTTCCTTCGGAGAGGATAAGTCTACAGTAACAGGCGTCCAGGTGACAGAACAAAGTGAGACAGAAGGAGTAGGATCCAGGATCACAGAGGAAGAATTTTTAAGCCAGTTCGCAGGGGCAAAAGCTCCGGTTTATCTTCCGGGCATGACTCTGGAAACAGAGGAAGAGGCAGAGACGGCCCAGGCAGAAGATTTAGAGCTGCAGGACGGAACCTATGAGGCAAAGGCGGATGGACCAGACAATAACGGCTATACAGATCAGGTGACCATCACAGTCGCAGACGGAGAGATCACAGAAGCTGTATGGGAATCTGTGGACGGCGACGGAAATAAGAAAAGCGAGCAGTCCGAAAATGGCCAGTACGTTATGACAGAAGACGGACCTACCTGGGCAGAGCAGTCTCAGGCGCTGGGCCAGGCGCTGGTAGAGAATCAGTCTCTGGGATTTCTGACCATGGACAATCAGGGAAAGACCGATGCGGTTTCAGGAGTAAGTATTTCCGTAGGCGGCTTTGCAGATCTGGCTCAGAAGTGTATCGATCAGGCCGCAGGAAAGACAGAAGTGGTCCTTCAGGACGGAACTTATGAGGCAAAGGCAGATGGACCAGACAACAACGGCTATACAGATCAGGTGACCATCACAGTAGCAGACGGAAAGATCACAGACGCGGTATGGGAGTCTGTAGACAGTGACGGAAATAAGAAAAGCGAACAGTCCGAAAATGGTCAGTATGTTATGACAGAAGACGGACCTACCTGGGCAGAGCAGTCTAAGGCGCTGGGTCAGGCGCTGGTGGAGAACCAGTCCCTGGGATTTCTGACCATGGACAATCAGGGAAAGACTGATGCAGTTTCAGGCGTAAGTATTTCTGTAGGAGGCTTTGCAGATCTGGCTCAGCAGTGTATCGACCAGGCTGCAGGAGTGGAGACAGAAGAAGAGGCGCCCCAGGAAGGAACCCAGGTAGATGGGATTTCCGGCGCTACTATTTCTTCTACAGCAGCTGTTAACGGGATCAATGCTGCCTATGAATTTTTACAGACCATAGACTAAAGGAACGGGGGAACAGAGATGAAATTAAAATATCCGGCAGAAGCTTTTGCTCTGGGTATGGTACTTTTTTCCCGGAACATGGAAGAAGCCTTTGCGGCAGGTATCCTGGTGATCCTGGCAGTGGTTTTTGCAGAATTTCTCAAAAACCTTCTGGAAGGAGTGGTGCCGGTCTGGAGTCTGAGACTTTGCGTGCTCATTGGTACCGGAGCCATTGCCGCAGGCACCTTTCTCCTGGGCTTTTCTGCCCTGGGGATCAGGGTGGATACAGGAACCTGGATAATGACGGCGGTGATAGGACTTCTGGCAGGAAAAGCGGCTCTTTTCGGAGAACTGGAAGGGGATTACGGCAGTATTTTCTATGAATCCGGGATCCTGTGGGGATTCTGGATCCTCCTGGGGATCGTAAGGGAATTTCTTTCCCAGGGAGAAATTTTCGGCAATCTTCTTTTGGAAAAGGCACCTTTCTTTTCCCAGAGCTTTCAGAGCACGGCTTTCGGTTTCCTGGCAGCAGGCCTGGCTCTGGCCTTTACCAACGGGATCTTAAAGAAAAGATCCTCAGGAACCCAGAGCCTGCTTCTGGTGGTTCCGGCAGTGATCTTTTCCAGACCTTTTGAGATGGTTACTTTCGGGGGCGTGATCGCCTTTATCTGGACGGTAGGTGTTTCCGTTCTGCTTTTCCTTTCTGTGGCGCGGATGATCCGGTTCTCAAGCGCAGGCCCCCGTTTCCGGGGACTGCCCCTGGAAATGCTTTCTATGAGCTTTATTTATCTGATACTAAGTATCTACTAAAGCAAAAGGACTCTGTCCTGTTTCCTGCTGGGATAGCGGGAAACAGGGAGAGTCCTTTTTTACAGGGTACGTTATTTCTGCTGTCTTAAAAAGCGCTGGAAATAATCCATTGGAACAAAGGGCACACAGCACCGACCGGAGTGGAACGTAGACCTGCCGCGAGGGTCTTTGACTACTGAGATAAGGTAATCTCTTTATCAAAATTTTCGCTGTAATGGAGCTGATAGTCATCGGTGATAAATACAGCCTGGACATCAGGCAGACTGTTGACCAGGTCCAGACCTTTTTCCAGCCCCAGGGCGAAACAGGTAGTGCTCAGTCCGTCGCCGTCTACGGATTTATTGGAGATGATGGTGACAGAAACCAGATTGTTGTCATAGGGATATCCTGTGGAAGGATCCAGGATATGGTGATAAAGGACGCCGTCCTGCTCAAAGTACCGCTCGTAAATGCCGGAAGACACTACAGACTTATCAGAGATCTCCATAACAGCTTCTGTTTCGCTCCGGTCTGCGAAGGGCTTCTGGATACCAATGCGGAAGGGCGTTCCATCCGGACGCTGACCCACACAGAGGATATTGCCGCCCAGATCGATGATAGCGCTTTCTACTCCTTCTTCCAGAAGATAATCTTTGATACGGTCAGCAATATAGCCTTTGGCGATGGCTCCCAGATTGATCCCCATGCCTTCTTTTGCAAAACGTATCCGGTTTCCATCTAAAGTAATATCCCGGTAATCCACCAGGGGCAGTGCTGCCTGAATGGCGGCCTCATCAGGTACTTTTCCGTTTCCGGAGGTAAAATCCCACAGGGAAGAAACCGGCTCTATGGCAATGTCAAAGGCTCCGTCAGACAGCTCACAGTAGGAAAGGCCATGAGAGATCACATCAGCGGTTTTCTCTGACAACTCATAGAACCCATCTTCATCCACAGGAAGCTCCCCATGATTCAGCTGATAAATTTCACTGGTCTGGGTGGTAGGGCTGAGAAGATCGTCATATTCTCTGCAAAGGTCCAGGGCGCCGTCCAGGATTTCCTCGTCCTGGGAATCGTAGAGAGTGACTGTGACAATGGTATTCAGCAGATAATCCGTTTTGCTTATAGGTTCCGGTGCTTCTGTCTGACTTTTGCGCTGATACATAAAGGCAAACAGGATCAGGATAAGCAGCAGAACAACTGCGGCCAGAAAGGTCCGCTTACTTTTTATATTCATATAATCTCCTTCATTTCCACAGGCAGCGGGCCAGGGGGGCATACTCACACGCATATTTGGCCACTGCTGCAGATTGATCATTTAGTATAAGTATACGGGACTTATTTTACGGAATTGGAGGGTTTATGTCAAGAATAGAAAAGTTTATAAAGAATAGTTGGCTGATGTTTGACAGAAAGATAATTCTACCTTATAATATATTTACCAAGACAGCCAGAAAGGGAGGTCAAGGCTCCCCGCCCGGCAAAAATCATTGGCTGAAAATAGTCGCCCGTTCTTTACCAGAGGCAGGGCGGCTATTTTTTATGTGTATACGTTAAGATTGCAACAATCAGCAGTGCTATTGAAGTGATTAACTGCAACTCTTCATATGTACTCATAGGCATCCCTCCTGTCCAAGACTCAGGCGGGGAACCACAGCCGCTCTTCTGGCTGCCTGGGTAAATATACTATTTAGAGAAATTATAGCATGACAGAATACCACAAACAAGGAAAAGTACGAAAACAGAACAGTGAGTGCCGGCATATGTGGAAATACAGGTGACGAAAAACCCCGGGCATGATAAAATAAATGGATAAGGCAGGAGAGGAGAAAAAGAAGATGATATGGGCAAGGTTTATTCTTACAGCAGTTATGGGTGTGGCTTTAATGGCCTGGGTGATCTTCTGCGGGATCCAGTTTATACGGCACAGCAGGAAACTGACTGCCGACGGGGATTTTGTGGGGCATGTGCGGTGTGAAAAGTGCGGCACAGAATATACGGTAAAAGCAGGGGATTTTAATAAGGGATTTATGAGCAGATACCGGAGAGTGACCAGAACGGAGGTCCATGGGACCGCTTTTGTGAACAGGCCTTATTATTCATATTATGCAAAGAAATTTGACTGCCCCTGCTGCGGGAAGAGAAGATATGCTCAGGTTTTGAACATCAATGAGATAAACCGGGATATGAGGGAAAAGACTTTAAAAGCCGGACTCCATTGGCTGCTCCTGATGTTTATAGGCGGTATGCTGATCCTGGTGCTGACGGGGATCCCTATTTCTTTTTTAGACAGGGCGGCCCGGCGGCAGGCGGGGGATATGAGACAGCAGCGCTATGAGGAACTGAAGGAACGGTATTTTGGAGAGGATACAGACTGAAAATCAGGAAAGAAGGAACAGGGATCATGGATTTATTTGGTTATATGAAAGAACAGAATCTGGAGCAGGAGGCCCCTCTGGCCTCCAGACTGCGGCCTTCCACTTTGGATGAGGTTGTGGGCCAGGAACATATCATTGGAAAGGATAAGCTGCTTTACAGGGCTATCAAAGCGGACAAACTGGGCAGCGTTATTTTTTACGGCCCTCCGGGAACAGGAAAGACTACCCTGGCGAAAGTGATCGCCAATACCACCAGCTCCCGGTTCCGGCAGATCAACGCTACCGTAGCGGGAAAAAAGGACATGGAAGAGGTGGTAAAAGAAGCCCAGGACTATCTGGGTATGTATGGAAAGAAGACGATTCTTTTTATTGACGAGATCCACCGCTTTAATAAGGGGCAGCAGGATTACCTCCTCCCCTTTGTGGAAGACGGCACTCTGATACTGATCGGCGCTACTACAGAAAATCCCTACTTTGAGGTAAACGGGGCTTTGATCTCCAGATCTATCATCTTTGAGCTGAAACCCCTCACAAAGGAGAATATTGAAACCCTTCTGGACCGGGCGGTGACGGATAAGGAAAAGGGAATGGGAAGCTACAATGCGGTGTTAGAGGAAGATGCCAGGGAATTTCTGGCAGATATTTCCGGAGGAGACGCCAGGGCGGCGCTGAATGCTCTGGAGCTGGGCATCCTGACTACCAAAAGAAGGGAAGACGGGAAGATCCATATTGATCTGGAAACTGCCTCCCAGTGTATACAGAAGCGGGTAGTCCGTTACGATAAGACCGGAGACAATCACTATGATACCATCTCCGCTTTTATAAAGAGCATGCGGGGGTCGGATCCTGATGCGGCGGTGTTTTATCTGGCGAAAATGCTTTATGCAGGAGAGGATATTAAGTTTATTGCCAGAAGGATCATGATCTGCGCCGCAGAAGACGTGGGAAATGCGGATCCTCAGGCTCTGGTGGTGGCAGTGGCGGCAGCTCAGGCGGTGGAACGCCTGGGCATGCCGGAAGCCCAGATCCCTTTAGCACAGGCAGTGACTTATGTGGCCAGCGCCCCTAAAAGCAACGCGGCCTGTATGGCGGTCTTTGACGCTATGGAAGCAGTAAAGACTACTAAGACCACAGTACCTTCCCATCTCCAGGATGCCCATTATAAAGGTTCCAAAAAGATGGGACATGGAGTGGGCTATCTGTACGCCCACGATTATCCAAATCATTATGTGGAACAGCAGTATATGCCCTCAGAGCTTCTGGGAAGGAAATTTTATCATCCTACGGATAATGGATATGAGAAAAACATACAGGAATATTTCCGGAAGATCCACGGGGAAAAAGATTGAATCCATCAGGGTAAAGTGGTAAAATCTGTAGTTAATACTGAGTATTTTTGATAAAAAAACAGAAACGGGGGAAGCAATATGAGTACATTTCGGAAATCCTCAAAATTGGATGATGTCTGCTATGATGTCCGGGGACCGGTGCTGGATGAGGCAAACCGTATGCAGGAGAGCGGGATAGATGTCCTGAAATTGAATATTGGAAATCCTGCGCCTTTCGGATTTAACGCACCGGAGGAAGTGATCCTGGATATGATCTATAATCTTCGGGAATCTCAGGGATATTCGGATTCCAAGGGGATTTTTTCTGCCAGAAAAGCCATTATGCAGTACTGCCAGCTAAAGAACATCCCTGATGTGACCATAAATGACATTTATACAGGAAATGGGGTCAGCGAGCTGATCAGTATCCTGACCCTTGCCCTTCTGAACGACGGGGATGAGATCCTGGTGCCTTCCCCGGATTATCCTCTCTGGACAGGGTGCGTGTCTCTGGCAGGAGGGAAACCGGTCCACTATATCTGTGATGAGGAGTCGGACTGGTATCCGGATCTGGAGGATATGAAGAGCAAGATCACAGACAGGACCAAAGCCATCGTCATCATCAACCCCAATAATCCTACCGGGGCGGTTTATCCGGAAGAAATCCTGATGAAGATCGCAGATATTGCCAGGGAACATGATCTGATGATCTTTTCCGATGAGATTTACGACCGGCTGGTCATGGACGGGATCAAACATACTTCCATTGCTTCCCTGGCTCCGGATCTGTTCTGTATTACGCTCAACGGCCTTTCCAAGTCACATATGGTGGCAGGTTTCCGTGTGGGCTGGATGGTTTTAAGCGGCGCCAAGGACAAGGCAAAGGATTATATAGAAGGCTTGAACATGCTGTCCAATATGCGGCTGTGTTCCAATGTACCGGCCCAGTCTATTGTACAGACGGCTCTGGGAGGCTATCAGAGCGTCAATGAGTATCTGGTGCCGGGAGGAAGGATCTATGAACAAAGGGAATATATCTACAAAGCGATCAATGATATTCCGGGACTTTCTGCTGTAAAGCCAAAAGCTGCCTTCTATATTTTCCCGAAGATCGATGTGAAGAAATTTCATATTTATGATGATGAAAAGTTTGCCCTGGATTTTCTCAGAGAAAAGAAAGTCCTGGTAACCCACGGCAAAGGCTTTAACTGGGATAAACCGGATCATTTCCGGATCGTGTATCTGCCCAGAGTGGAGGAACTGAAAACAGCCACAGAAAAACTGGCAGACTTTTTAAAAACCTATCATCAGTAAAACAAAAGAAGAACAGGGAGTGGAATCATGCATTTTTTTAAAAATCATCATCAGGTCCGAGAAGAGGAGCATGATTTTTCTAAGGGAAGCGTAGGGGGAACCATTCTCCGCCTGGCTCTTCCCCTTATCGTGGCCCAGTTTATTAATGTGTTATATAACATTGTGGACCGGATCTATATCGGAAGGATCCCGGGAGCCAGTTCAGCAGCCCTTACAGGAGTAGGGGTTGCTTTTCCTGTTATAACGGCCATCACTGCTTTTTCCAATCTCATCGGAACCGGGGGCCCTCCTCTGTGCTCCATTGCCAGGGGAAGAGGGGATGAGGAACGGGCAGAGGGGATCATGGGAACCTCTTTCACTCTTACGCTGATCACAGGCGTTGTTCTGATCCTGGTGGGAATGGTGATCAAAGATCCCCTTCTCTATGCCCTGGGAGCCAGCGACGCTACCTTTGGCTATGCAGACGACTATATCAGCATTTATCTGCTGGGAACAGTCTTTGTTATGATCAGCCTGAGTATGAACGGCTTTATAAACTGCCAGGGCTTTGCCAGGACCGGTATGCTTACGGTGCTCATCGGAGCTTTGATCAATATTGTGCTGGATCCGGTTTTTATTTTTGTCTTTGGCATGGGTGTGAAGGGAGCGGCTATTGCCACGGTGATCTCCCAGGCAGTTTCCGCCATATGGGTGGTAAAATTCCTTACAGGAAAACATACCCTTCTGCGGATCCGGCTTTCCAGGATGAAGATGAACCTGGGATATGTAAAAGAGATCCTGGCCCTCGGCCTTTCCGGATTTATCATGGCGGCCACCAACTGCGGCGTGCAGATTGTCTGCAATGTAACTCTCCAGTCCTTTGGGGGAGACGCCTATGTGGCGGTTATGACTATTGTAAATTCTGTCCGGGAAGTGCTGAGTGTTCCGGTAAACGGTCTTACCCAGGGATCTCAGCCTGTGATCGGATTTAATTACGGCGCCGGAGAATACCGGAGGGTGAAGTCAGGGATCAAGGTTATGGCGGCTATCGGCATCGTCTATACCACACTGGCATGGATCATCACCCTGCTGATACCAGGGGTCTTTATCGCCATGTTTAACGGCAGGGAGGAACTGATGAAGATCGGCGTGCCTTCCATGCGGATCTATTTCTTCGGATTCTGCTTTATGTCTCTGCAGTTTGCGGGACAGAGTGTGTTTACCGGGCTGGGAAAGGCGAAACACGCCATCTTCTTTTCTCTGCTGAGAAAAGCGGTGATCGTGATCCCTCTGACCCTGGTGCTGCCCCATGTGGCGGGATTGGGGGTAAACGGAGTTTTCCTGGCAGAGCCGATCTCCAACTTTATCGGAGGCACTGCCTGCTTTGTCACCATGCTCTGCGTAATGTGGCCGGCTTTATCTGAAGAAAAAGAGCGGGAAGTAAAAAGAAAAAAACAGATGGGATAGGAAGAGATTATGGATCAGTTAGAAAAATACAGAGAAGAACTTATGGCCTGCAATGAAAAAATCCTGGAAGGACTGCTCAGGCGTAATGCCGTAGTGGAAGAGCTGATGGCCTATAAAGAAAAAAATAAGATGTCTATGCTCCAGCCGGAGCAGGAAGAACGGCAGCGTATCTGGCTGGAGAAAAAACTGGAAGGATACAGACATAAGCAGGAAGTGGAAGATGTCTTTCAGGCGATCCTGAAAAGCAGTAAAAAGATACAGGCCAGAAAGCTGTTTTCCTATAATATCGTCCTGATCGGTTTTATGGGATCCGGAAAATCCACCATTTCCGAATACCTTCATACGCTCTTTGATATGGAGATCATTGAAATGGATCAGATGATCGCCAAGAGAGAAGGCATGAGTATTTCCGATATTTTTGAGACCAGGGGTGAAGAATACTTCCGGAATCTGGAGACCAGTCTCCTTGTTGAAATGCAGGAGCGGACCAATGTAGTGATCTCCTGCGGCGGCGGCGTTCCCCTGAGAGAGCAGAATGTAGTGGAAATGAAGAAAAACGGGAGAGTGGTACTTCTTACTGCCAGCCCGGAGACGATCCTGGAGCGGGTGAAAGACAGTCATGAACGTCCGCTGCTGGAAAATAATAAGAACACAGAATTTATTGCCGGATTGATGGAGGCCCGGCGGGAAAAATACCAGGCAGCGGCAGATATTATCGTGGCTACAGACGGCAAGACAGAACTGGAGATCTGCGAGGAACTGGTAAAGAAGCTGCTGGATCTGGACAGGAAGGAAAGGTGAAAAATATGGAAAAGAGAATATCAGGATATACAGGTTTAATGGGATTATTTGGTTCGCCTGTAGGCCATTCTGCTTCACCGGAAATGTATAATTTCTGTTTCCAGCATGACGGACTGGACTATGCTTACCTGGCTTTTGACGTAAAAGCCGAGGATATGCCCGAGACAATAAATACTATACGCCTGCTGAAAATGAGAGGCGGAAATTTCACCATGCCCTGTAAGAATATTGCGGCAAAGCTGATGGATCGTTTATCTCCGGCTGCTGAGCTGATAGGGGCCTGCAATGCTTTTGTCAACGAGGAAGGTGTTCTTACCGGTTATATTACAGATGGTATCGGGTTTGTGAAAAATCTAAAAGAGCATGGGATAGAAGTAAAAGGGAAAAAAGTTCTGGTTTTAGGCGCTGGCGGCGCTGCCACAGCCATCCAGGTTCAGCTTGCCCTGGAAGGAACGGAAGAAATCCATATTTTCAATCGCCGGGATGAATTCTATGACAGAGCTCTGGAAACCCAGAGAAAACTGAAAGAAAAGGTTCCAAAGTGCAGGGTGACGGTAGACCGGCTGGAGGACAGAGAAAAGCTGCAAAAAGCAGTGGCAGAAGCGGATATCCTGGCAAATGCCACTATCGTAGGAATGAAGCCGGATCTTCATGAGGAGACTCTGATCCCAAAGGAATGGCTGAGAAAGGATCTGGTAGTGGCAGATATTGTTTACAATCCGGAAGTTACCAGAATGCTGAAAGAAGCCGGGGAAGCCGGCTGCCAGACCATCGAAGGAAAAGGTATGATGCTCTGGCAGGGAGCAGAAAACTATCTGCTTTTCACAGGAAAAGAAATGCCTGTAGAAGCATACCGGCAATACTTAAAAACAAAAACTGTATAGAAATTTTAAATCTTTTGAAGGCGCTGTCACATTAGCCAGAATCGAGAAGATTTATACATTTTCGCATAAAATGTATAAATATTCTTAAAATATGATTAATGCGACAGCGCCTTTAAAGATGCGATGCGGACAGCCGCCGCCATGCCGCCGTCTCCATAGGTAGGGTGTTTCATAAAATCCTCAGAGACTTTGCTCAAAGACTGATTTTTCTCCAGCCCATGGCAGATCTCTTCTTCCCAGCCCCGGAGTCTGGACATGGAGATGGATTCGATACCCAGTATGGCCTGGACCATGTGCTCCTGATAGGCTGCTTTGTGTTTACGGATAAGAAAATCCATCAGCTCCAGGCGCTTTTCCATACTTCTTACGTTAAAGGAGGCAGGGGCAGTCCGGTAGTCGATCAAAGCTTCCTCCAGGATCCCGATATGTGCGTCAGAGCTGGTTTCCAGCATACTGAGAAAGAAATCCCAGTCTTCAAAGCCGGAGCGCATAGACTCATCATAGCCTCCGCACTGTTCCCAGACTTTCCGGCGGAGTATGTGAGTGGCAGGACAGCAGTTCCGGGAAAGAAAGGCGGTAATGCCCCCTCCCTGAGGACGGACGACGGCGTCAAGAACACCAAAGGTATGGAGCCAGGAAGAAGCAGCAGTCATAGAAGGATCCTTTCTCAGCAGACCGCTGACTTTTTCAATATAGGACGGCTCCAGCCGGTCATCTCCATCCAGTACCAGCACCATAGGACTCTGAGCCTTGCGGATACCGGCGTTTCTGGCGGCAGATACTCCGCCGTTGGGCTGACGGAGGATCTCTATAGGAACGGACCAATTAGCGTCCAATTCAATCTGTTTCAATATACAAATGGAATCCTTATCTGTTGAGCCGTCATCTACGAGAAGGATCCTGGCAGGCAGCAGGGTCTGTTCACATAAAGATTGAACTGCTTCCAGGACCATAGTCCCCTGATTAAAACTGGTGACAACTGCTTCCACATCTTTGGCCAAAGAAGGCCTGATCTTATTCATATCTTTCATGTTACCCTCCAAAACAAAATTTAATACAATACTCATTGTATCATAAAACAACGAGGGAATGTCGCATTAGTCATATTCTCGATTTTGATTAATGCGACATCCCCGACTGCAGCCTGAAATAAGAAAATCCGGAGTATGTGATTTTGCACAAAAGTTAGCTGACTAAATGAAATTTTGTAAATTAATTATAAAAAAATTTAAAAATATAAAATTAAGGGTTGAAAATATCAGGAAATTGCCATATTATAAGTTAGCCGACTAACTAAAAGGAAGGAGATGAAAAAATGGAGGAAGAGAAAAGGGAAGAGGACCTGCAGAACCTGTTTGTAAGGCTGACTCATCTTTACTATAAGAATGCTTTTGCTCTGGTAAAAGATTTTGGGATCCATCCGAAACAGGTGCCTTTGGTAGGTCTGGTGTTCTGCCGGGAGGGAATCAGTCAGAAAGAGATTTCCCAGGCGCTCAGGATAAGTCCGCCTACAGTTGCTGTTTCTATTAAGAGACTTGAAAAAGCCGGGATCATAGAACGGAGAGCCGATGAAAAGGATCAGCGTTTAAGCCGTATATACCTTACGGAAGAAGGAAAGGCTGTGACCAGAAAGACAAAAGAATGTATAAAAGAAAGAGAAAAAGCTCTTTTTAAAGACTTTTCTGAAAGCGAGATTTGTCTCCTGCGCCGTTTTTTCCTTCAGATGATCCAGAACCTGGAAGAAGGCGGCAATGAAAAAAACATAGAAAGACTAAATAAGGGGTGACAGTATGTTAAAAATGTTTCATTACATGAAGGAGAGATGGTATTATCTCGTGATGATCCTTCTCCTTCTGTTTGTTCAGGCCTTTTGCGATCTGTCTCTGCCGGATTACACATCAGATATCATCAATGTGGGAATCCAGCAAAAGGGCATAGAAGACGGAGTACCGGAAAAGCTCCGGGAAGAATCCGCTGATAAACTGTTTTTGTTTATGGACCAGGAGGACAGAGAACAGGTCCAGGAAGACTATACTCTGACCAATGGGATGTATGAGCTGAAAGATATCAGTTCTGAAGAACGGGAAGAACTGAACAGTATCTTAGGAGTTCCGGAACTGATCGTAACCGGCCTTTCCGATCCTTCTTCCAAGGAAGTGGCTCAGATAAAAGAACAGATGGGACTGGATCAGGACGCTGATATTTTCCAGATTCTGGAACAGATCCCAAAGGAGCAGCTCTCTCAGATGCTTTCCGGTATGGAAGAACAGTTTGAGCAGATGCCGGATTCTATCGTGACTCAGTCAGCAGTGCTGTTTGTCCAGGACGAATACAGCGCTCAGGGGCAGGACCTGGATCAGATGCAGATGCATTATATCCTTCTCACCGGAGGAAAAATGCTGGGCCTTGCCTTTCTGGGAATGGCAGCGGCGATCACCGTTACCTTCTTATCCGCAAGGGTTGCGGCTACACTGGGAAGAAATCTGAGAAACAGTGTGTACCGGAAAGTCCTTTCTTTTTCCGGCGCAGAGCTGAATCATTTTTCCACAGCTTCACTTATTACCAGAAGCACCAATGACGTACAGCAGATCCAGCTTCTTTTTGCCATGATCTTTCGTATCGTTCTTTATGCGCCTATCCTGGGGATCGGAGGCGTATATAAGGTATTCCAGACGGACGCTTCCATGACATGGATCCTGGCGCTGGCAGTGATCGTGATCATGCTGTTTGTAGGTCTGCTGTTTAAGATCGCCATGCCTAAGTTCACCAAGCTCCAGTATCTCATCGATAACCTGAACCTGGTGGCAAGGGAGATCCTTACCGGCGTCTATGTGATCCGTGCGTTCAGCACAGAGAAACATGAAGAAGAGCGTTTTGAAGACGCAAACTATAAACTGATGAAGACCAATCTTTTTGTAAACCGGTGCATGACCTTTATGATGCCGGTGATGATGCTGATCATGAACGGGATCACTGTGCTGATCGTCTGGAACGGCTCCCATGCCGTAGATGAGGGAACCATGCAGGTCGGAAATATGATGGCCTTCATGCAGTACGCTATGCAGATCATTATGGCCTTCCTGATGATCACTATGATGTCTATCATGATACCGAGAGCCGGTGTTTCCGCAAAGCGTATCAACGAAGTTATGGAGACAGAAGTAAGTATCCAGGATGGAGAAAATCATACAGAACCTTCCGCAGACAGAAAAGGAGAAGTGGTTTTCGACCATGTAGGCTTTGCTTATCCGGGAGCTGATGAGGAGACGATTTCCGATATCAGCTTTACTGCGAAAAAAGGAGAGACCGTGGCCTTTATCGGAAGTACTGGAAGCGGTAAGAGTACGCTGGTAAATCTGATCCCCAGATTCTTTGATGTGACCAGAGGAAAGATCCTGGTTGACGGTGTGGATATCCGGGAAATGGATCTGAAGAGTCTTAGGGATAAGATTGGCTATGTGCCTCAGAAGGGAGTCTTGTTCTCAGGAACTATTGATTCCAATATCCGTTACGGAAATGACGACGCCTCTCCTGAAGAGGTAGAAAGAGCAGCCAAGATCGCCCAGGCCTGGGATTTTATCCAGGAAAAAGAAGACGGACTGGAAGATCCTATTGCTCAGGGGGGAACTAACGTGTCCGGAGGTCAGAAACAGCGTCTGTCCATTGCCAGGGCTATTGCCAAGAATCCGGAGATCTATATTTTTGATGACAGTTTTTCCGCTCTTGATTACAAGACAGATGTAGTTCTGAGAAGAGCGCTGAAAAAAGAAACCAAGGATGCCACCACGCTGATCGTCGCACAGCGTATCAGCACTATTCTTCACGCAGACCGTATCCTGGTACTGGATGAAGGACGTGTGGTTGGTCAGGGAACTCATAAAGAGCTTTTAAAATCCTGTGACGTATATCGCCAGATCGCCATGTCACAGTTGTCAGAGGAGGAATTAGCCAATGAGTAATGAAAGACCGAGAGGCCCTATGGGCAGACACGGACGTGGAATGTCCGGGGAGAAAGCCAAGAATTTCAAAGGGGCAATGAAAAGACTTTTTATCTATATGGAAAGATACCGTATCCAGCTTTTTATCATGCTGCTGTTTGCGGTAGGAAGCACCATTTTTAATATTATCGGCCCGAAGATCCTGGGAAAAGCCACTACAGAGCTTTTTAACGGGATCGTGTCAAAGATCAGCGGAGGAGCGGGAATTGATTTCGGAAAGATCGCCCAGATCCTTATCGGAGCCATGTGCCTGTATCTGGTCAGCGCAGTATTTTCCTTTGTCCAGGGATTTATCATGTCAGGAATCTCTAACAATGTGACCTATAATCTGAGAAAAGATATTTCCGGAAAGCTGAACCGGCTTCCTCTGAAATACTACGAGACCAAGACTCACGGTGAGATCCTTTCCAGGATCACCAATGATGTGGATACCCTTCAGACCAGCATTAACCAGAGTTTTACTCAGATGATCACATCTGTGACTACCCTGATCGGCGTATTTGTCATGATGCTGTCTATCAATGTATGGATGACCCTGGCTTCTCTTCTGATCCTGCCGGTTTCTATGGTGATCATCGGAAATGTAATGAAACATTCTCAGAAATATTTCCGTGATCAGCAGAGATATTTAGGTGAAGTAAACGGCCAGGTAGAGGAGATATATGGAGGACATAACGTAGTCCAGGCCTTTAATAAACAGGAAGATGTGATCCGTGATTTTGAAAAGACCAACGACAAGCTGTATACCTCCGCATGGAGATCCCAGTTCTTCTCCGGCATGATGATGCCTATTATGCAGTTTGTAGGAAATCTGGGGTACGTAATGGTAGCTCTTTTAGGCGGCTATATGGTGATCCGGGGCAACGTGGCAGTAGGAGATATCCAGGCTTTCTTCCAGTATATCCGGAACTTTACCCAGCCTATCCAGCAGATCGCCCAGGTGACAAATATGCTCCAGTCCTCTGCAGCAGCTGCAGAGAGAGTCTTTGAGTTCCTGGATGAGAAGGAAGAAGACCAGACTGTGGAGAACCCGGTGGATATCCACAACTTAGATGGAAATGTGGAAGCCCGCCATGTGGCCTTTGGTTATGATCCAAGTCATATGATCATCCATGATTTCAACATGAAGGTTAAGGAAGGACAGAAGGTGGCTATCGTAGGTCCTACAGGAGCGGGAAAGACCACCATGATCAAGCTGCTCATGCGGTTTTATGATGTAAATTCCGGGGAGATCCTGATTGACGGCCACAATGTAAAAGACTTTAACAGAAGCGAACTGCGGGAAATGTTCGGCATGGTGCTCCAGGATACCTGGCTGTTCCACGGAACTATTATGGAAAATATCCGGTATGGACGGCTGGACGCCACAGATGAAGAAGTCATCGCCGCAGCCAAAGCAGCCCATGTCCACCACTTTATCATGTCCCAGCCGGGCGGTTATCAGATGGTCCTGAACGAGGAGACCAATAACATTTCCCAGGGACAGAAACAGCTTCTTACCATTGCCAGAGCAATCCTGGCAGACAATAAGATCCTGATCCTGGATGAAGCCACTTCCTCTGTGGATACCAGGACCGAGGAACGGATACAGAGCGCTATGGATAACCTGATGAAAGGAAGGACCAGCTTTGTTATCGCTCACCGTCTCTCAACTATCCGGGATGCAGACCTGATCCTGGTCATGAATGAGGGAGATATCATTGAACAGGGAACCCATGAGGAACTGCTGGCAGCAGGCGGGTTCTACGCAAATCTATATAATAGCCAGTTTGAAAAGGCGGAAGCGGTATAAGCCGCTTCCCAAGCAGATGAAAAGTTCTCAAGAATCGCTGTTCATTTTATTGCTCAGCCCGCGCAGCTTTGAGCCTGTAGTCTCAAAGCATGCTCGGGAAATTCGCATAAAATGAACAGCGATTCTTTTAGGTTTTAGCAATGGGAAGAGTTTATACCGATAGTGAAATTAAGAGAGGAACCGCCATCTGTTTTATTGCTCAGCCTGCGCTGCTTTGAGCCTGTGGTCTCAAAGCGTGCTCGGCGAATTCGCATAAAACAGATGGCGGTTCCTTTAGGCTTTTGGGGCGAAAGAGGTTATACCGAAAGTGAGAAGAGGTTATACCAGCAGGCTGCTGAGCTTTTCCAGTCCTTTTTTTCCGGCAATGTAGGTTTTTCGCTGCCGCAGGTAGTAACGGCGAAGGTTGCCAAGCTGGGCGGGAAAAGGTTTTTTCTGGCCGTAGGCGAAGGTTTCTGCTTCCGTGTACAGAGTGGCAAATTCTTCTTTCAGAGGATCGGGAAGCTTTTCTGAGAGAAGACGGAAATATTCACGGTCTGTGGAAGTCCGGATTTCTAGGGAAAATTCCAGTTCCCAGAGTCTTATCAGATTTTTGAACACAGTCAGGTATGCCTGAGTGGGGCTACCTGCAAAATAGCCCAGCCGGAAGCGAAACAGCAGGCGGCGGACAAACAGCAGGAGAAGAACCAGTGTACCCAGGACTACGATGGCGATAAGAAGGCCTTTTCCTACCGCTGCAAGTGTACCCAGAACACCGGGATCTTTTCCTTCGTTTCCGGTAATGCCACTGTTTTCTTCATCGGTATTATCAGGAGTCTCTTCCTCAGGCATATCCTGAGGAACCGTCTCGTTGGTGTCCTCTGTCTGAGGAACAGGCAGCTGGGCGCTTGGGGTTACCTCTACAGGGATCCAGTCGGCACTCTGGGTATAGACTTCTACCCAGGCGTGGGCTCTGGAATCCGGAACCTGGGCGGTATATCCCATTTGAGGATCTGTCCGCAGCATATCCGGTAAAACAGAGTAGCCGGTCACATACCGGGCCGGAATGCCGTACATACGGAAAAGCTGGGTCCCTACAGTAGCAAAGTGTATACAGAAGCCCCGTTTCTGTTCATAGAGAAGTTCCTGGGACAGAGGAATGCTTTGGGAAAAGGGCTCCAGGGACAGACTGTAGGAGGCATGATTCCACAGAAAGTTTTGGATTTCTTCTGCGGCCTTTTGAATCTCTTCATCTGAGGGAACCTCAGATATGGAAGCATATACAGGAAGCTGCCGGAGTTCTTCTACGAGGGCTTCCGGGGGATCCTCGTTCCAGAAAGTATAACGGTCCCGGCAGAAGGCTTCATAGGCCTTTGCCAGATCCAGGTTTCCTTGATAGAAATTTCCCAGAGGTATTTCCGAAAGTCTGTCCAGAGTGAGCGGAAAGCAGCGGCCGCTGAGCTTCAGGCTGGTCTGGTCCTGGAGAACATTGCTTTCGGAAAGAGTAACATTGCTGCTTACACTGACCAGAGGCAGATATGTAAAGTCAGGAGCATGTGAAAATTCTATGGAAATAGACAGGCGGTCTTCCTCAGGAATTCCAAAAAGAGGCAGGGGGAAGACTCCATTGGCCAGCTGCCGGGCAATTCCCCTGTCTCCTGCATAGGAATACCACTCTTCATCCAGGGGCGGGGTCCACTGGTAATCTGCATAGTCTGCGCCTACAAATCCTCTTAAATACAAAGGCTGTGATATCTCCCCGTCTATGGACAGGGACAGGACATTCTGAGAAGTATAGGAAGGCGGACTGCTGGTGATCTGCTGGCTGTCTGTCTGAGCCTCGTAGGAAAAAGTACCTGGGCCGTCCGTCCCTTTCCTGTCCGTTGAAGGGGCAGGACTTGTTTCCCCTCCGGATAAAAGCCGGTTTCCTGCTGTGTTAATACAGGCGGACAGGGATTCACTGGCTTGAAAGACCCAGGGAGAGAAAAGAGGGGCAAAAATACAGGCGGCTGTCAGGAAAAGAATCCCCTGAAAAGGAACGGCAAGGAGCCACAGCCGGGATACGCTTTGGGGCCAGAGAGCTCCTCTCCAGAGAATAAAGGCTCCTAAGGGCAGGGCAAAAAGGGCAACAGGGACAGAGACCTCCAGAAGGTAAGAGATCAGTCCGGGAAGTCCCAGAAGCAGCACAAAGAAAAGACGCTTTTTCCAGAGCATGGACAGAAGGACAAAAAGCATATAAAGGGATATCAGGAAGAAGCAGAGTATCCATTTATCCTTTACATTGTCTGTATATCCCGGGAAAATACTCAGATTGTAAGCTGCACGGACCAGCTTTTCCAGAACTCCTGCGGCGCTGAAAAACTGCCGGAAAAAATCTTCACGGAAAAGATACAGGGCCAGGAGCAGTATTCCCAGGAAGCCAAAGAGAAAGTAAGAGAATTTTTCCCTTCCGCGGAGAGCGAAAAGGAATGTACCGGCAACTGCAGGGATAACACACAGTTCTGCGGTGGAAAGAATAGAGAACCCGGAATGAAAGATAAGGGAGAAGTTCAGAAGACAGCTGCCGCAGGCAAAGAAGAACAGAAGAAAAGAACAGAAAGTTCCCATCAACGCGCCGCTTTTGTTCTGACTGAAGCCTTTCTTTTGGATCGTAAGCTGAAAATTATGGTTTTTCTTCATAGCTATCCTCCTAAATCACAAAATGATCTCTATCAGAGCCAGGTCTTCTTTCAAAGATTCCGGAGTGGAAGAAAGAATCTTTTCTTCTTCCCGCCAAAGATCCAGATGAGTATCCAGTAAAAGTCTGCAGGCCCAGGTGGCGGTGGGATATTCTCTGGAATAAAGAGAATACAGACTTTTGGGATCCTGATAGAATTCCCCGTGGAGGAGACAGTACAGGGCAAAGTTCAGCTCTTCTTCATTTCGTACAGGAAGCCGCCGCAGACATTGCTCTTTCTGATCAAACCAGATCATCAGATGGCTGGATTTCATCTCCACCAGGGCAAAGGAGAGAGAGGCGGCCCATTGGAAAAAGGCGCTGATCTGTCTGGCAGACTCTTTTTGTTCCGGGACGGCCAGATCTAAAAAGAGCAGGACAGAAAATCCCTCTCCGGTATCGGGAGTCCGTACCATCAGGTCATCCGTTCTGGCGCTGAGTTTCCAGTGCACCAGTTTCAGAGGATCCCGGGGCCGGTAACTGCGGATGTCTTCCGTAAAACTTCCGGAGGCGGAAGAAGCCAGAAAAGGAGTTTCCAGGCTGTCTTCTCCCTCTGGAACAAAATAACGGGTTTTTTCGCTGACTTTTACAGAGACAGGGAGAGGCCTGGGAAAAAATACGGCTTCTCCTGTCAGGTCTGTTTTTGACAATATCTGCACAAGGGAAAAGAAACTGCAGATCCGGAGTTTCTTTAGCTGCACATAGAATCTTCCGCAGTAAGGAGAAGAAAAGGTCAGAGAAAATTTTCTGCGGCTTCGGGGTCCCAGAGACAGAAATAAATTTTTCCCCTCTGTCTTTTTTCCGCTCTGGTCCAGAAGCAGGAAACCGAGCCTGATTCCGGACAGAGGAAGATATCCGGTATTTTTTATTGTAAAAGTAAAAACCGCCTGCTGCTCTTTTTCTCCTGTATAGGCGGAAAAAGGAAAATCGATCTTAATCTTTCTGCGGCAGTACAGAACCTGAAAAAACGAGGCCAGGATCCAGAATATAAAAAGAACACACAGGGCCAGAGCCGCCTGGCTTTGATACAGGATCGCAGTATAGAGCAGGATAAAGAAAAGCAGGACAAACAATGGATTTATCATAACATACCTCAGGTTTTGCGCAGAGAGGGAGCAGGAACCGTCTTCAGGATCTCCTCTAAAACAGCGTCAGGGGTCAGATGACTGATCCTTGCCTTTGCATTCAGAAGGATCCGGTGAGCCCAGACGTCCATGAGGATTCCCCGGATATCATCAGGAGTTACATAAGTTTTGTTCCGCAGATAGGCACTGGCCTGTGCCATCCGGGCAAGAGCCAGGGATCCTCTGGGGCTCACCCCCAGTTCGATCATAGGGTTGTTCCTGGTGGCCTGGGACAGTCTGCCGATATAGTGATAGATACGGTCATGGATAAAGATATTCCGGACCTCTTCCTGCATAAGAAGGAGTCCCTGGGAATCAGCGGCAGGCTGTACCTGTTCAATGGTATTTCGGGCAATACGGCCTTTCAGGATAGAAATTTCTTCTTCCATATCCGGATATCCTATGGTAAGGCACACAGTAAAACGGTCCAGCTGGGACTGGGGAAGGAGCTGGGTGCCTGCGGAGCCTGCCGGATTCTGGGTGGCGATAACGATAAAAGGTCTGGGAAGAGGATGGGTAACGCCGTCTACACTGACCTGTCCTTCTTCCATGACTTCCAGCAGAGCGGACTGGGTCCTGGGCGAGGTACGGTTGATCTCATCCCCCAGAAAAAGATTGCACATTACCGCTCCGGGCTGATAATAAAACTGGCCGGTTTCTTTTCGGTACATGGTGAATCCGGTAAGATCGGCAGGAAGGACATCCGGGGTAAAAGTCAGACGCTTTTCTTTGAGATTCAGCGCTCTGGAAAAGGCCAGAGCCATAGTGGTCTTTCCAACTCCGGGAATATCTTCCAGAAGGATATGACCGGAGCTTAAGATTGCCATCATGACTTTCCGGATACAGTCGTCTTTTCCGATCACGGCCTTCCGGACCTGACGTATTACCTGATAGGCCTGCCGGCTGTGGGTTTCTTGGCTGTTCATGCTGATTACTCCTTTGACAATAATTCTAAAAACCGTTTATATTCTGATTCCATTATAAGAGACATATTCTATACTGACAATTCCTTTTTCGTTAAATCTTATCGCTGTTACGCTTTAAATTGCTAAAATTTTCTGTTGACAAAAAGGTCTCCACAGGATATGATAGGGATAACTTAAAACAGAAAGGCTGGTACAGTGACATGATGCAGCAGATTCTTTGCGGAAATAGAAATTCTTATTTTTATTACTGCTTCCTGGGCTTTTACGGCGCAGGTTCTTTTTGCTGCAGAAAAATTCCCTGAGAGGAAGGCGCTGTCCATAGAGATAAGCCGGTGTCTGCAGCAGCAGGCACCGGCTTTTTCAGTTTATAGGAGGAAAAAACATGATTCTTGTATTAAAAAACAATGCGGACCAGAAAAAAGTAGAGGAATTAAAAAAACAATTGACGGATATGGGGCTGAAGCTTCATCTCTCCGAAGGAATGAATACTTCTCTGATCGGACTGATCGGAGATACCACGGAGGTAGACGAGGAGTGGCTGAGTGCTCTTGACGTGATCGAATCCGTAAAGAGGATCAATGAGCCTTACAAGAAAGCCAATAGGGCCATGCACCCCAAAGATACTGTCATAGAAGCCGGCGGCAGAAAGATCGGCGGAGGATATTTCCAGGTGATCGCAGGCCCTTGTTCTGTGGAGACCAGAGAGCAGATGACCCAGGTAGCTTTTGACGTCCAGAAGGCCGGAGCCGGACTGTTAAGAGGAGGGGCTTTTAAGCCAAGAACTTCCCCGTACTCTTTCCAGGGACTGGGCAGCGAAGGACTGAAAATGCTTCTGGAAGCAAAAAAAGCCACGGGACTTCCCATTGTGACCGAGATCATGAGCGCAGAACATCTGCCTTTGTTTGAAAATGTGGATGTGATCCAGGTAGGAACCAGAAATATGCAGAACTTTGAGCTTCTCAAAGAGCTGGGAAAGATCCGCAAGCCCATTCTTTTAAAGAGAGGCATGGCCAATACACTGGAAGAGCTGCTTATGAGTGCAGAGTACATTATGGCAGGGGGAAATGAACAGGTGATCCTCTGTGAAAGAGGCATCCGTACTTTTGAGACTTCCATGAGAAATACACTGGATATATCCGCCATTCCCATGCTGAAGTCTAAGACCCATCTTCCGGTGATCGTGGATCCCAGTCATGCGGCAGGTATCCGTTTTATGGTGGAACCTCTTACTATGGCAGCTATTGCCGCCGGAGCAGACGGAGTTATGATCGAGGTGCACAATAATCCGGAAAAAGCTCTCTGCGATGGAAAACAGTCTCTTACGCCCAAAAGTTTTGCTGATCTGATGGAAAAGGTAAAGAAGACTACGGCGTTTTTCGGAAAGACCATGGAAACGGAGACACCCTGAAAATTTCTTGAAGAAACAGACAGATACCGGTATAATAATACCCATGACTAAAAAAAGGAAAGGTTGTCTGGATTATGAAATCTCTGGTTTTAGCAGAAAAACCTTCGGTAGCCCGCGACATAGCCCGGGTATTAAAATGCGGTAAAAAATTAAATGGAGCCCTGGAAGGAGACAAATATGTAGTGACCTGGGCCCTGGGACATCTTGTCACTTTGGCGGATCCGGAGGAATACGATAAAAAATATAAAGAATGGAAGATGGAAGATCTTCCCATGATGCCAAAAAAAATGGAGCTGGTGGTGATCAAACAGACAGCAAAGCAGTATCAGGCTGTGAAGACCCAGCTTTTCAGAAAGGACGTAGGCGAGATCATCATTGCCACAGACGCAGGAAGGGAAGGAGAACTGGTAGCCCGGTGGATCCTGGAAAAGTCACATTGCACAAAACCTGTGAAGCGGCTTTGGATCTCATCTGTAACAGACAAGGCGATCCGGGAAGGCTTCGCGCATTTAAGAAACGGCAAGGATTATGAGCCTTTATATGACGCAGCAGTATCCCGGGCAGAGGCAGACTGGCTGGTGGGCATCAACGCCACCAGAGCACTGACCTGCAAGTATAATGCCCAGCTTTCCTGCGGCCGGGTTCAGACCCCCACTCTGGCTATGATCGCCGCAAGGGAAGAAGAAATCCGGCAGTTTAAGCCTCAGGAATACTATGGGCTGAACCTTCTGGCAGGAGGGATCCGGTTTTCCTGGCAGGATCCCAAAAGCGGAAGCCGCCGGTCTTTTTCAAAAGAACGGGTGGAAGACCTGAAGGCAAAGACAGGAAATGGATCCCTGGAGATTACAGAAATTGAGAAGTCCGGGAAAAAGACTTATGCCCCGGGACTTTATGATTTGACAGAGCTGCAGCGGGATGCCAACAAAAAATTCGGATTTTCCGCAAAGGAAACTCTGAACATCATGCAGCGGCTTTATGAACACCATAAGGTCCTGACTTATCCCAGGACAGATTCCAGATATATTGGCAGTGATATCGTGCCAACCATCAAAGAGAGGCTGAAAGCCTGCGCCGTGGGACCTTACCGGAAGATCGCAGGGCCTTTGTCTATGAAACCGGTGAAGGCCGCAAAATCTTTTGTAGATGACAAAAAGGTCAGCGACCATCATGCCATCATTCCCACAGAACAGTTTGTCCAGCTGGATCATATGACCAACGAGGAAAGAAAGATCTACGATCTGGTAGTGAGAAGATTCTGCAGTGTGCTTTATCCCCCTTTTGAGTACGAGCAGACAACCATTAAAGGCCAGGCAGCGGGAGAAATCTTCACTGCCAAGGGAAAGATCGTAAAGAACCAGGGCTGGAAAGAGGCCTATGACGGGGAATGGACGGAAGAGGAAGATGAAGAGTTCCAGACCCTGAAAGAGCTTGAGAAGGGACAGCATCTGAAAATAGACAGGGCGGATATTACTCATGGAAAGACCCAGCCTCCGGCTCATTTTAACGAAGCCACCCTTCTTTCCGCTATGGAAAATCCGGTAAAATATATGCAGACCAAAGATGCCAAGGCAGCGAAAACTCTGGGAGAGACAGGAGGGCTTGGCACTGTGGCCACCAGAGCGGATATTATTGAAAAACTGTTCAACACTTTCCTGATGGAAAAACGGGGCAGCGATATCCTGATCACTTCCAAGGGAAAACAGCTGCTGGGGCTGGTGCCCGGGGATCTGAAGAAACCGGAACTTACCGCAGACTGGGAAATGAGGCTGTCCAGGATCGCCCAGGGGAAATTAAAGAAAAATGTTTTTCTGAAAGATATCAGAGATTATACCCAGGAGCTGATCGGGGAGATCAAGACCGGAGAAGGAACCTTCCGCCATGATAATCTTACCAATACCAAATGTCCGGTATGCGGTAAGCGTATGCTGGCGGTAAACGGGAAAAACAGTAAAATGCTGGTATGTCAGGACCGGACCTGCGGACACAGAGAGACTATCTCCCGGCTCACCAACGCCCGGTGCCCAAACTGCCACAGAAAGATGGAACTGTATCTGAAAGGGAAAGAAGATACTTTTATCTGTTCTACCTGCGGTTATAAAGAGAAACTCTCCAGTTTCCAGGCCAGAAGAGAAAAAGAAGGAGCCGGCGTAAGCAAGAGAGATGTCCAGCGTTATCTGAACAAGCAGAAGAAAGAAGCCCAGGAGCCGATAAACAATGCTTTCGCCCAGGCCCTGGCAAAAATAAATCTCAAGGAAGATTAAGACACAGTTTGGACAGCTCCATGAGTGAACTGTTACAGTTCACAAATTGTTTAGAAAAAATTTCCTTGTGTGCTACTGGCGGGTATGATAAGATATTATCGTGCTAAAGTGATGAAAGACAAAAAGAAAAGGGGGAATCGAAATGTCAGGATTTAATATGAAAGTGACACCTCAGTTAGAGGCTCTTACTGAAATCTGTAAAGAGCACAGCAAGATCGACGTAGATTTGTATGGAAAATATGATGTAAAGAGGGGACTTCGAGATATAAACGGAAAGGGAGTACTGGCAGGCCTGACCCAGATCTCCAATATTGTTTCCAGCAAGGTAGTTGACGGCAAGACTGTTCCCTGCGAAGGAGAATTGTATTATCGAGGGATTAACATAGAGAAACTTACCCAGGGATTTTTAAATGACAAGCGGTTCGGCTTTGAAGAGACTACATATCTTCTTCTTTTCGGAAAGCTGCCAAATAAACAGGAACTGGAAGAATTTAAAGGTATTCTGGCTGCCCAGAGAAGTCTTCCGAGGAATTTCGTAAGGGACGTTATCATGAAGGCTCCCAGCAGAGACATGATGAATACTCTTTCCAGAAGTGTTCTTACACTTTATTCTTATGATGCAGATCCGGAAAATATCGAATTATCCAATGTACTTCGTCAGTGTATCAATCTTATCAGTGTGTTCCCAATGCTTTCTGTATATGGTTATCAGGCCCACAGACATTACAATCAGGGGAAGAGTCTGTATATCCACAATCCGGAGAAACATCTTTCCACTGCGGAGAACATCCTTTTGATGCTCCGGCCGGATAAGAAATATACGCCTTTTGAGGCCACTATCCTGGATCTGGCCCTGGTACTCCATATGGAGCATGGCGGCGGTAATAACTCTACCTTTACCACCCATGTGGTATCCTCTTCAGGTACAGATACTTACTCCACGATCGCGGCAGCTCTGGGATCCCTGAAGGGACCGAAGCACGGCGGCGCCAATATCAAGGTGGTAAGTATGTTCCACGATATGAAGAGACATATCAAAGACCCTAATGATGAAGATGAGATCAGAGATTATCTGGTTAAACTCCTTCACAAAGAAGCCTTTGATAAGAGAGGCCTTATTTATGGTATGGGACATGCGGTATATTCTATTTCCGATCCAAGGGCACAGATCTTTAAGAAATTCGTAAAACGTCTGGCCGAAGAAAAAGGAAGAAAACGGGATTATGAGCTTTATGCCAAGATCGAGAGACTGGCACCGGAAGTTATCGCAAAAGAACGGCGGATCTACAAAGGCGTAAGCGCCAATGTAGACTTCTACAGCGGCTTTGTTTACAGTATGCTGGGCCTGCCTCTGGAACTCTACACACCGATGTTTGCCATTGCCCGTATCGTAGGCTGGAGCGCCCACCGTATGGAAGAGCTGATCAATACGGATAAGATCATCCGCCCTGCATACAAGAATGTTCTGGAAGAACAGCCTTATATATCTTTAGAGGAACGCTGAGTTTGACAAAAAGCTTCCCGGCTGTTACCATAGGTTTAAATAACGGACAGAAAGGAACCGGGGAATATGCTGGAGAAGTTTTTTCCTGATGAATATCTGGATTCCACTTACAGTATTGATTTCGAAGATCTGTACAGGAAGGGATTCAGGGGGATTATTTTTGACATTGACAATACCCTGGTGCCCCACGGGGCGCCGGCGGACAAGCGGGCGGAGGAACTTTTTGAAAGACTGAAAAAGATCGGCTTTTCCTGCTGCCTTTTATCGAATAATCAATACGAGCGGGTCAGTTCCTTTAATAAAAACATCCAGGTTCATTTTATAGAGAACGCTCATAAGCCGGCCAGAAAAAACTATCAGAAAGCCATGGAACTTATGGGGACGGATCTGGAAAATACGGTTTTTATCGGGGACCAGCTTTTTACAGATGTATATGGAGCCAAAAGGACAGGGATCCACAATATTCTGGTAAAGCCCATCCATCCCAAGGAAGAGATCCAGATCGTACTGAAGAGAAAACTGGAAAAGATCGTCCTTTATTTTTACAGGAAGGACCAGAGAAAGCGAAAAAACAGTTGAAAAATGCCCGGATGTATTATAGAATAAAATACAGCGGAAAAATTGCGGTTTTTCCCCAATGGACGAAATAAGGAGGAATATCATTATGATATCAGCAGGAGATTTTAAAAACGGTCTCACACTGGAAATTGATGGTAACGTAGTACAGATTATGGAATTTCAGCACGTTAAACCAGGTAAAGGTGCTGCATTCGTTAGAACAAAATTAAAAAATGTGATCAACGGAGGTGTAGTGGAGAAAACTTTCAGACCTACTGAAAAATTCCCACAGGCTCGTATTGACCGTGTAGATATGCAGTATTTATATAATGACGGCGACCTTTACAACTTCATGAACAATGAAACTTATGATCAGATCGCTATCGATAAGGATACTGTAGGAGATTCTCTGAAATTTGTAAAAGAGAACGAGAACGTTAAAGTATGTTCTTATAATGGAAGCGTATTTGCTATCGAGCCTCCATTATTCGTTGAACTGGAGATCACAGAAACAGAGCCTGGATTCGCAGGAAACACAGCACAGGGCGCTACCAAGCCTGCAACTGTAGAAACTGGCGCAGTGGTATATGTACCTCTGTTTGTTAACCAGGGCGATGTGATCAAGATCGATACCAGAACAGGAGAATACCTGTCCAGAGTATAAAAATCGGAAACCGGGAGGATCAGATATCCCGGGATCGGATCTGAACTTACCAATGAGAACTGCTGCGGAGAAGCGTATTTCCGCGGCAGTTTTTCTTTTCTCAATTCTTTCTCGATTAAATTTTTATGTTTGCCGGCACAGAGTGTGCCGTTCTTGGAAATCCGGAAACTGCCGGATACATTCATAACCTGTCCCCGTTTTTGAAAATACATTTTGATGTTACAAAGTCAGATATTTCTGCAGGGGTCTGCCCTGCAAGATATATAAAATTTTTAAGAAAGGATGGATGCCTATGGAATTTGAGACATTCAAAAAGGAACTTCTGGATCATCTGCGGCAGATACTGGGAGAAGAAAAAAAGATCTGCTTTCAGTCTGTGGAAAAGAACAATGGGATCCGGGAAGAAGCGGTAGTGATCCTGGAGGAGGGAGCGCGTATTGCGCCTACCATCTATCTCCGGGAGTTTTTTGAAAACTGGAAATGGGGAAGGGAAACTATGGAAGAAATTTCCAGAAAGATCCTTCTGCAGAATGCATGTCAGGAAAAGGAGGTAGATTTTTCCTTGGATAGCTTTGAAAATTATGAAAAGGCCAGAGGGCAGGTATATTTTAAACTGATCAATTATGAGATGAACAAGGTACTGCTGACGAAAATTCCTTATATCTCTTATCTGGATCTTGCGGTGGTCTTTTATTACCGGCTGGAAAAAGGAAAGTTCCAGGGGGCTACTATGCTGATCCATAACTGCAATCTGGATGCATGGAAGATTGATTCCAGACAGCTTTTAGAGGATGCGGTAATGAATACCAGCAGAAAACTTCCTTACAGTTTTCAGGGAATGGACGCGTTGATCCGTGAATTGTCCGGTGATGAGGAACAGGAACTGTATACAGGCGAGGAGATCATGTACGTTCTCAGCAATCAGGAAAAATGTTTTGGAGCAGCGACTCTGCTTTATCCCCATCTTCTCAGCCACATTTCTAAGATCTTCAGAAAAAATTTCTATGTGCTGCCAAGCAGTGTTCACGAATGTATTCTGGTCCCGGATCAGGGGCAGTATTCCCGGATTGAACTGACACGGATGGTCAGAGAAGTAAATCAGACGCAGGTGGAGGCTGACGAGATACTTTCTGACCAGGTTTATTACTATGACAGACAGGAAGAAAAACTTATGATGTAAAAGGTGGGGAATACTGCCTGATTTTTTCATGAAATCGGGCAGTATTTCCCAAAATTATGGTTAAATTGACGGAAATGGGGCTAACGCTTTACAAGTGGGAAAAAATGTGATATGATAACCAGGATGTTAATGATCAAGCACCCGTAGCTCAGGGGATAGAGCAGTGGTTTCCGGTACCATGTGTCGGGGGTTCGAATCCCTCCGGGTGTGTTTTATGCTTTGGGGAGAGCATGGAGTAAGGGGCATTCTTGTATTAAGGAGGACAGGTATGTTAGACAATTTCAGAGAATGGCTCTCAGATAATCTGAGGTATATTCTTCTGGGTCTGGCGATTCTGGCAGTTTTGCTTATCCTGTTTTTCGGGGGTCGTGCTATATTCAGAGCTTTAAACAGCGGACCTGACCAGGAAGAGCAGAAAACAGAACAAGAGAACAATACTTCGGATGAAACAGGATCTGAAGAAGAAGAAACGGATACCAATGCTCTTAAAGAGAATGCATATCCTGAAGTAAATACCCTGATCAAGTCCTTTTATGATGCATGGGGACAGAAGAATGTAGATGCCATGAAGGAACTGACAGATAATTTCAGTTCTACAGATGAAGCTAAAGTTGTCAACGCGGCATACATAGAAAGCTATGACAATATCCAGGTCTATACGAAACAGGGACTGGATGAAAACAGCTATGTGGTATTTGTATCTTATGATCTGAAATTCCAGGGAATAGATACACCGGCTCCGGGGCTGTCAGAATTATATGTAATGAAGGATGACAGTGGAAACTGGCTGATCCATAATGACGAATCTGATCAGGAAGTACAGGAGTGTATTGAGAAGACCAGACAGGAAGAGGATGTACAGGATCTGATCTCTCAGGAAGAAGAGCGATACAATGAAGCTGTAGAATCTGATGAAGAACTGAAGAGCTATCTGGAACAGCTTGGCGAGGAAACCAATACCGCGCTTATGGCTGATGATGGTGATATGCTCACAGCCACAGAAGATTGTAACGTGCGGGCAGATGCCAATACATCTTCAGAAATTTTAGGCAGGCTTCAGGCAGGCGACCAGGTAAAGAAACTGGAGAATGCTGGAGACAGTTGGATCAAAGTGGAATATAACGGACAGGAAGCCTATGTTTACAGTGACCTGCTTCAGTAAAAAATGAGGATTATTAAAAATCGGGAGACACCAGACGGTGCTCCCGATTTTTTAACTCTTACAGCGCTTTCTTTTTACAGGCAGGGTGCATACTTATTTGGCAGTGCTGTGAGGCGGGACTGTCGCATGAATCATATTCTCGATTTTGATTCATGCGACAGCTCCTTACTGCCCTGCTTTTGCAGGGGTCTTTTCTTTCATCGCAGCGGTATCCAGACTGCCGTCTTCTTTTAGAAAATAAGATTTTCCGTCGATAGTGATCCATCCGGTAGCCATGGTACCGTCGCCGTTAAAGTAATACTGTTTGTCGCCGATCTTTCTCCAGCCGGTCATCAGCTGGCCGTTAGCCAGATAGTACCGTTTCCCCTGACTTTCCACCCAGCCCTCCTGGAGCTTGCCGTCAGCAGTGAGATAATACCATTTTCCTTCACTTTGAAACAAACCGGTTTTTGAACTGCCGTCTGTATCAATAAAATACCATTTATCCCCCTGCTTCATCCATCCGGAGTCTGCAAGGATCCCTTCTTCATTGAGAAAATATTGTTTCCCGTTTACCGTGATCCATCCGGTCTGCTCTTTGCCGTCTGCGCCTACATAGTGGCGCTGGCTGCCTTCGTCTACCCAGGCGTTGGTCACCATAGCCCCGTCATCACCCATGTAGAAACGGCTTCCGTTATTTGTGATCCATCCGGTAGCCATAGTTCCGTCTTCCCGGAAGAAATAGGTCTTGCCGTCGATTTCTTTTAAGCCTGTGGAGACAGTGCCGTTTTCATCCAGGTAATACCGCTTGCCGTCTTTGTCTGCCCAGCCTGGAGATACAGAGCCGTCATCCATAAACAGATGCTGCTGTCCGTCGATCTCTGTAAAGCCGGTGGCCATTACTCCGGTGGAAGAGAAATAATATTTTTTGCCGTCAATATCTGCCCAGCCGATCTTAGGAGAGCCGTTTTCATCCAGATAGTATTTGCCGCTTTCATCTTCAAACCAGCCGGTTTCGGGAGTCCCGTCAGAATCCCGGTAATAAAGCACGCCTTTTTCCTGGACCCATCCGGTTTTTACATAACCTTTCTCGTCAAAATAGTAAGTGACCCCGTCGATCTCCTGACTGGTGTTCTGGATGAAAGAACCGTCATGGTATTCAAAACGTCTTCCCGAGCTGTTATACACCCAATGATCCTCCTTGCGGCTGATCTCACTGTTTTCCCGGGCAATGAGATAATTTTTCACTGTGCCCATAACAAAAGAAGGAAAGATCAGCAGGAGAAAGCCTGAACATATAATAAGCAGAGTAAAACATACACCTTTTACAGTAAATTTCATTGCTTTATCCTCTTTTGCATATATTTGTCCCTCTATTATACATTGAATGGACCTGAAATAGCAAGACAGGTAGGAAACAAATGTGGTATACTAGCCGCAGGGCGGCTAGTATCGCTGGCGGTCGCCAAATGAACATAAATGCTCGCTTGGCTCCCCGCTTTGCGGTATAATAAAATTTCATTAGATAACAGGAAGGATAGAGGATATGCGTTTGAATAAATATCTCAGCGATGCGGGTATCTGTTCCCGCCGGGAGGCGGACCGCCTGATCGAAGCCGGAAGGGTGGAAGTAGATCAGGTAAAAGCAGTGCCCGGCATGCAGGTAGAGGAGACCTGCGTGATACGGATAGATGGAAAAAAAATTGAACCGACGGAGAAGAAAGTCCTTCTTGCATTTCACAAGCCCAGAGGGGTGGAGTGTACTACAGACACAAAGGTAAAAAATAACGTGATTTCTTATGTAAACTACCCTGTCCGGGTATACTATGCTGGAAGACTGGACAAGGACTCCCAGGGACTGCTTCTTCTCACCAACCGGGGAGACCTGGCCAACGGGATGATGAAGGCGGGAAATTTTCACGAAAAGGAATATGAAGTCACGGTAGATAAGCCTGTTACAGACCGGTTTATCTCCAGGATGAGCCGGGGAGTACCTATCCTGGGAACCATTACCAGAGAATGCAGAGTGTGGAAAACAGGGGAGAGATCATTTTCCATTGTCCTGACCCAGGGACTGAACCGGCAGATACGGAGAATGTGCGAGTATCTGGGATATCAGGTGGTTACTCTGAAAAGAGTAAGGATCATGAATATCTGTCTGGGAGACCTGCCTGTGGGAGGCTTAAGAGAGATCAAAGGCCGGGAGCTGGAGCTTCTGGAAAAAACACTGAAAGAGAAACCTCCTGTCCGGGAAGTGTTCCGGGGAGGAAAACCTGTAAAGAATCCGGGAAAATACAGAACCCCCGGGAAGAAAAAGAAGAGCTAAAGGAGAGAGCCCTGATGGATAAGATAGAGAGAATGAAAGAATTGATCCCTGTGCTTCAGGAGGCTGCCAAGGCCTATTATCAGGAAGACCGGGAGATCATGAGTAACTTTGAATATGATAAGCTGTATGATGAATTGGAAAATCTGGAGAAAGAAACAGGAGTGACCCTTGCGGGAAGTCCCACGGTTTCTGTGGGATATGAGGCATTGGATGAACTGCCCAAAGAAGCCCATGAGACTCCCATGCTTTCCCTGGATAAGACCAAAGACGTAGAGGCTCTCCGGGATTTTATCGGGGATCATAAGACGCTTCTTTCCTGGAAACTGGATGGACTGACCATTGTCCTGACCTATGGAGACGGAAAGCTCCAGAAAGCAGTTACCAGGGGAAACGGCGTAGTGGGAGAGGTTATTACCAACAACGCCAGGGTCTTTAAAAATATTCCTCTTCAGATTTCTTTTAAGGGAGATCTGGTATTGCGGGGAGAGGCTATTATCAATTATTCGGATTTTGAAAAGATCAATGAAGAGATTGAAGATGTAGACGCCAGGTACAAGAATCCTCGAAACCTGTGCAGCGGTTCTGTACGCCAGTTAAATAATGAGATCACAGCCAGAAGAAACGTTCATTTTTATGCTTTCTTCCTGGTGAGGGCTCAGGGTGTAGATTTCCAGAACTCCAGAGAAAAGCAGTTCCAATGGCTGAAAGATCAGGGATTTGAAGTGGTGGAATACCGGTCAGTGACCAGAGATACTTTAGATGAGGCAATGGAATACTTTTCCACTCAGGTGGCTAAAAATGATTTTCCTTCAGACGGACTTGTTGCCCTGTATGATGACATTGCTTATGGAGATTCTCTGGGGACCACTGCAAAGTTTCCAAGAAATTCTTATGCCTTTAAATGGAAAGATGAAATACGGGAAACCACACTGAAAGAGATTGAATGGAGTCCTTCCAGAACCGGACTGATCAATCCTGTGGCTATCTTTGAGCCGGTAGAACTGGAAGGGACCACTGTCAGCCGGGCCAGCGTTCATAATATCAGTATTATGAAAGAACTGCAGCTTGGTATTGGGGATAAGATCCAGGTCTATAAAGCCAATATGATCATTCCTCAGATCGCAGAGAATCTTACCCGCAGCGGAAATCTGGAGATCCCGGATACCTGTCCGGTATGCGGAAAGGAAGCCAGAGTGATCAAAACAAATGAAGTAGAATCTCTTTACTGTATGAATCCTGACTGTCAGGCGAAGAAGATCAAATCTTTCACCCTTTTTGTCAGCCGGGACGCTATGAATATCGATGGTCTGTCTGAGGCTACTCTGGAGAAATTTATCCTGAAAGGCTTTATCAAAGATTTCGGAGATATCTTTGAGATCGGAAAGTACCGGGAAGAGATCGTAAATATGGAAGGCTTTGGGGAGAAATCCTTTGACAATCTTATGGCAAGTCTGGAACGGGCAAGGCATACGACTTTGCCCCGGCTGCTTTACAGTCTGGGGATCGCCAATATCGGTCTTGCCAACGCGAAAGTGATCTGTAAAGAATTTGACTATGATCTGGAAAAAATGATCCATGCCACGGCAGAAGAGATCAGCGGCATAGAAGGGATCGGTCCAGTGATCGCCAAGTCCTACACGGAGTATTTTGCAGATGAAGAAAAGATGAAAAAGTTCCGTCATCTCCTCTCTCATCTGGAATTGGAAGAGGTAAAACAGGAGAACCGCCTTACTCTGGAAGGAAAACAGTTTGTGATCACCGGCAGTGTAAACCATTTTGCCAACCGGGCTGAGTTGAAAGAATACATTGAACAGCGTGGAGGAAAAGTTACTGGAAGCGTTACTTCCAAGACAGATTATCTTATTAATAATGATGTGACATCCAACTCTTCCAAAAACAAAAAGGCCAGGGAGCTGGAGATACCGATCCTGTCAGAAGAAGATTTTCTCCATATGGCGGAAGAGGAATCATAAAAGACAGGAAAAGGACAGCATGACAAAGACGCAGAAGAGGGATTTTTCTCTTAAATATAAAGGACGGGAAACAGATGCAGAAAAACGAAATTAAAACAGAAGGCCTGAAAAAGGTGAGAAAGATCATCTATGGCAGGACATTGGTGGTGGCGGCAGCCTTTCTTATCCAGTTTGCCCTGATTTTAGGAGGGTTTATATTTCTCAGTGATTACAGCTTTGTGCTGTATGGCTTTTTTATTATTATCAGCGCCAGTGTGGTGATCTACTTATATAATGCCAGGGGAATCCCGGATTTTAAGCTTGTATGGATGCTTCCTATCATTGTGCTGCCGGTAGTGGGATCCCTTCTTTATCTGTATTTTACTATGCAGCCGGGTACGAGACTGATCTATAAGCGGCTGACAGAATTATCTGAAGAAACCAGGAAATATGTAACACAGAAGCCGGAAGTTAAAGAAAGGCTTCGGATGACAGATCCCCAGACTGCTCATCTGGCAGATTATCTGTCCGGGTATGCAGATTCCCCTGTGTATGACCATACTTCAGTGAAGTATTATGCTCTGGGAGATTATCAGTATGAAGATATCCTGTCTGAGCTGAAAAAGGCGGAGAAGTTTATTTTTCTGGAATTCTTTATTATAGCGGAAGGAGAAATGTGGGAGAGTATCCTGGATATCCTGAAAGAGAAAGTAAAAGAAGGAGTAGAGGTCCGGGTAATGTATGACGGAACCTGTGTTCTGTCCCTGCTTCCCTATTTTTATCCGGAACTTCTGGAAAAAGAAGGGATCGCCTGCAAAATGTTCGCCCCTATCAAACCGGTGTTTTCCACTCATTATAATAACAGAGACCACCGGAAGATCCTGCTCATTGACGGAAAAACTGCCTTTACCGGCGGAACGAACCTGGCAGATGAATATATTAACCGCAAACTGCGGTTTGGCCACTGGAAGGACACGGCAGTGATGATCAAGGGGAAGGCTGTGGAAAACTTTACTTATATGTTCCTGGAAATGTGGAATGTTTGGGAAAAAAGACCGGAAGATTATCAGCGCTACAGGACACCCCGGGAATTTTCTATGCCCAATGACGGCTTTGTGATCCCCTATGGTTCCCGCCCTTATGGCAGCGAGAGAGTGGGAAAACAGGTGTACATGGATATCCTGAATACGGCAAAGGATTATGTCCATATTATGACCCCATATCTGATCCTGGATCATGAATTTCTTATGACCCTGATCTATGCAGCCAAACGAGGAGTAGAAGTCCGGATCATCATGCCCCATATCCCTGATAAAAAGACGGCCTTTGCCCTGGCAAAGACCTATTATAACGAACTTCTGGAAGCAGGTGTAGAGATCTATGAATATAAACCGGGCTTTGTCCATGCAAAAGTCTTTGTGTCAGATGACGAGAAGGCTACTGTGGGAACCATAAATCTGGATTACAGGAGTTTTTATCACCATTTTGAGTGCGGGCTTTTCATGTACCGGAATTCTCAGATACAATATATAGAAAAAGATTTTCAGGAGACCCTGGAGAAATGTATCAGGATCCAGGTTTCCGATTATAAAAAGCTGACACTGGGCACCAGAGCTCTGGGAAAGATCCTGCGGCTCTTTGCCCCTTTGATGTAGGGCGGCAGCAGGGTGATGGAGCGGGTCAAACTGCAGCGATGCAGGAGCAGACGGGGACTTGCAGGAATACTCTGTTGGTTGTAAAATAGTGAAATATGAATATCACAAAAAGATACACAGAAAGGTGAGGAGAAAATATGCCGATTAAGATACAGAGCGATCTTCCGGTCAAGGAGATCCTGGAAAAAGAAAATATATTTGTCATGGATGAAAACCGGGCGGTACATCAGGATATCCGCCCTATACAGATTCTCATTCTGAATCTTATGCCTTTAAAAGAAGAGACAGAGCTGCAGCTGCTCCGTTCTCTTTCTAATACCCCTCTCCAGGTGGATGTTTCTTTTATGATGGTAAAGAGCCATACTTCCAAGAATACAGCCACCAGCCATCTGAATAAGTTCTATCAGACCTTTGATGAAGTGAAGGATCATAAGTATGATGGAATGATCATTACCGGCGCGCCGGTGGAACAGATGGAGTTTGAAGAAGTGGATTACTGGGAAGAGATGAAAGAGATCATGGAGTGGACAAAAACCAATGTGACTTCTACCATCTATCTGTGCTGGGCTGCCCAGGCCGGTCTGTATTATCACTACGGTTTACAAAAAAGGATGATGGACCATAAAGTTTTCGGACTGTTTTACCATAAAGTCATGAACCGGAAGATTCCTCTGGTAAGGGGATTTGACGACGTATTCCTTGCACCTCATTCCCGTCATACAGAAGTGCCTGCAGAAGATATCCATAACTGCAAGGCGCTGACAGTTTTGGCAGAGTCCGAGGAAGCCGGAGTGTTCCTGGCTATGGCTCAGGGAGGCCGCCAGATTTTCGTTATGGGACATCCGGAATATGACCGGGTGACCCTGGATCAGGAATACAAAAGAGATCTGGCCAAAGGCCTGCCTATTGACATGCCAAAGAATTATTATCCAGATAATAACCCGGAAAACAAGCCTCTGCTTCTGTGGAGAGCCCATGCCAACAATCTGTATACAAACTGGCTGAACTACTATGTATATCAGGTAACGCCTTATGATATGGCGGGGACCCCTGATTTTTCAAGATGATTAAAATTGCTGCGTATTGCGGATATTCCCATTGAGGATTATACTTATATGAACTGCTCCTGTTCAGCAAAAGAAGAGGATTTTGCCAAACAGGGGCAGTTTTTGTGTGATTAGCCGGGAAAAAGTGACATTTCTAAGCTTTCATGATAGAATCGGAGATAGAAAGAAACCTGAGGGAGGAGAAAAAAGATGATCGAATGTATCGTAGTAGGCGCCGGCGGGTTTATCGGAGCAGTCTGCCGTTATCTCATTGGGCTGATCCCTGTAAATGAGAATCTGGCTTTCCCTGTAAAAACCTTTGCCATAAACATATTAGGCTCCTTTATCATCGGACTGATCGCCGGATTGGCTTTGAAGAACAATGCCCTGAATCCACGGGTAGTACTGTTTTTAAAGGTTGGGATTTGCGGAGGCTTTACCACATTTTCTTCCTTTGCTCTGGAAACAGGAGATCTGATAAAGGGCGGGAATACAGTGACGGCCCTGCTGTATGTGATCTTAAGCGTGGCAGCAGGAGTGGCGGCAGTATTTGGAGGCCAGGCGGTAGTGCGCTGAAGAAGAGAAGATATAAGTAAGAAAAAAGATACAGGAGGGGTATATATGGATTATCAAGATTATGTGAAAATGGGACTGGAAGGAGAGGGAAAGCTGAAACTGATCTTATGCGGCAGCGTAGAAGAAGAAAAAGGCGAAAAAACAGGAGTGGTATCTGTAGTTTTCGCCACGGAAGAGAAGGCGCTTGCAAGACAGAAACTTCAGGAGTTATCGGAGAAAAATCCTGAGAACTATTATATGGTCTACAGTGTGCCGTTAGATATGGATCTGACAACTCTTCCTCACTATCCGTCTATAGAAATTACCAGAGAGGATCTGCAGTAAGGAGAAGAAACTTGAAAAAGGTACAAGAATATTTTTTATATTTTATGTTGTATTCTATTATCGGCTGGTGCTATGAAGTATTTCTGGAGGTTGTGGTATACCAATGGGGATTTTCCAACAGAGGCGTACTCTTTGGCCCTTACTGTGTGATCTACGGTTTTGGGGCGCTGATCCTCCTTTTCTCCCTGGGATGGCTGATGAAGAGAAAGATACGGGTAGGAAAGCTGAATATCACGCCGGTCCTGGTTTTTCTCGGGATCGTGGCGATCACTACAGTGGTAGAACTGGCGGCCAGCTATATTATGGAGGCTACAAGAGGAGAGTGGATGTGGGACTACACCAGATTTTCTTTTAATTTTCAGGGAAGGGTTGCTTTAAATCCCAGTATACGCTTCGGAATCGGAGGCATGGTCTTTCTCTACATCCTCCAGCCGCTTTTTGAAAAAGGCGTCCGGAAAATGCCCCAGAGAGTTGTGCAGATAGTTTCTCTGATCCTGGCTGTTCTGTTGTGCGCAGATATGATCTATCTGATCTTCAGATAAATATACCCTTGTACACGGAGGGGAAAGATATTGTCTGTCAAGAAATACTTGCAGTATCCGGGAAAATCCGGTATAATACATATTCGTCTGAACTACAGACATCAGTTACTTCCAGATATGGAATTGACAGTTCGAGACCATCCTGTCATTAAACAAAACTAGGGACAACATAAAGAATTAATCGTTGTTGACACGGAACTGTCACATTTAAGTGATTGTGGCAGTTCCGTTTTTTCTGTTTGGAGGTGAACGAATATGGATAATCTTGCAAAAATGAGCCGGGTGCAGAAGATGACTTTTTCTGCAATGGTAATGGCAATGTACATTGTTATTCTCTATTTTACCCAAAGCTTTTCTTTCGGGGCATATCAGATCCGTATTGCCACGGCCCTGTATGCCCTTGCCTATCTATTTCCGTTCCTGGTTTTACCCCTTGGTCTCGCCAATTTTATATCAAATATGTTATTCGGAGGATTCGGCATCGTGGATATGCTGGGCGGCTGTATCGTCGGCATGACAGCAGCGGCCTGTATCGTGCTGATCCGCAGGAAAAACTGGAACAAGTTCCTGATCGCTGTGCCGATCATACTGGTACCTGGTCTGGGAGTAGCTACCTATCTGTCATATTTCCTTTCCATGCCCTATCCGCTGATGGCGGTAAATCTCTGCGTAGGACAGCTGGTTCCATCTATTGTGGGAGTAATCCTGGTGAAAGCTCTGGAAAAGGCAATCTATCCGGGGAGAACAGCGGGAATCCCGGGAAAGCAAAGCACAGAACACTGACAATGCCGGCCGGGGAGCATTCTCCGGCCGGAAAAATTATGAACTGTTACGGATTTAAGGAGTGAATAAAAATGAGTGGAAGAACAGAAAAAGAACTGGAGGGGATATCTCTTCTTGGAAACAAGAAAGTATCTTATCCATCAGACTATGCCCCGGAGGTACTGGAAACTTTTCCGAACAAGCATCCGGACAATGATTATTTTGTGAAATTTAACTGCCCGGAATTTACCAGCCTCTGTCCCATGACAGGACAGCCGGACTTTGCCACTATTTATATATCTTATGTACCCGGTGAGCGGATGGTAGAGAGCAAGTCTCTGAAGCTGTACCTTTTCAGTTTCAGGAATCATGGAGATTTTCATGAGGACTGTGTAAATATTATCATGAAAGACCTGATCCGTCTGATGGATCCGAAATATATCGAAGTATGGGGGAAATTTACGCCAAGAGGCGGTATTTCCATTGATCCTTACTGCAACTACGGGAAACAGGGAACTGTCTGGGAAAAAGTGGCTTTTGACCGGCTGACCCATCATGATCTGTACCCGGAAAAAGTAGATAACCGATAGGAGGGGAAAAATGGGAGAAAAAGCAATGGTTTTATTCAGCGGAGGCATTGACAGTACCACCTGTCTGGTTCTCGCTATAGAAAAATACGGGAAGGAAAATGTGATCCCCCTTTCCATCTCTTATGGACAGAAGCATGAAAAGGAGGTAGAAGCGGCCAGGAAGATCCTGGAATATTATGGGATAAAAGGATTGGAAATGGATCTGACCTCCATTTTTGCCTATAGTGATTGTTCCCTTCTTACTCACTCTCAGGAGGAAATCCCAGAGGCCTCTTATGGGGAACAGCTGACACAGACAGGAGGGGCGCCGGTATCTACTTATGTGCCTTTTAGAAACGGCCTCTTTTTGTCCTGCGCCGCCAGTCTTGCCCTGTCCCTGGACTGCCAGGTGATCTATTATGGAGCCCACATGGATGATGCGGCGGGAAATGCTTATCCGGACTGCAGCCAGGCTTTTTACGAAAGTATGGACCAGGCAGTCTGGGAAGGCAGCGGAAAAGCTCTCCATATAGAAGCGCCCTTTATCAATAAAAATAAGGCCCGGATCGTAGCAAAGGGGCTGGAACTGGAGGTTCCATATCAGCTTACCTGGAGCTGTTATGAGGGAAAAGAACGCCCCTGCGGGGTATGCGGAACCTGCATTGACAGACAGAAAGCTTTTGAGGCAAATGGCATAAAAGATCCGGCTCTAAGGGAATAATCTCAAATATAGCAAGTTTTCGGAAAATTTACAAAAACATGATTTTTTTCTTTACAGTAAATCGTTAAAATGATAGACACGAGAAAGTATCATAAAAAGCAATGAGAAGGTAAAAAAGTAAGAAAGAAATAGGAGTGGAAAGCTGTGGTTTACTGTATTGAACCTAAGGGGGAATTCCGAAAATTTCTGATGTATACACTGGAATCCTGCGGCTATACATCAGAGGCGATCCCATCAGGGAAAGAACTGCTGGAAGTTTTAGAACACCGCCGTCCGGAACTGATCCTTCTGGACTATGATCTGCCTGGAGAGAAAGGGCTGGATATCCTGGATGAACTGAGGGATTCTTTTGAATATGTTCAGATCCCTGTGATCATGGTATCAGATATAAATGATGGATCCAGAAAAGTCCGGTGTTTTGACCATGGGGCAGACGATTATCTGTCCGGGACTATGGGAAAAGTAGAAATGATAGCCCGTATCCGGGCAGTGCTCCGCCGGGCAGAACGATATCAGCAGGCGGACAGAGCTGCCCGGATGTAATAAAAAGTTTTTCGTAAAAAGAGGACGCTGCCGCATTAATGCGACGGCGTCCTCTTTTTTCTTTTAGGAGTAATGATTAATCCATGTATTTTTTCAAAGTAGCTCTTACGGCCCCGGGTCCGGCGATCTCTTCTTTGAACATTTCCTCGATCTTGTCACCGATACCTGCCTGATACAGGTCGATTCCGAAGATGTTGGCGTTGGAAAGAATAGATTTTAACTGTCCGGTGTAAGTTTCCGGTTTGCCTACCTCAATGCCTTCCAATGCTTTGGACAGCTCAGGAAGCATTGGATCAGCAGACAGCTCAAATTTTTCACCTTCGTCATTTACGCCAAGGAGATATCTGCACCATCCTGCGATTGCCAGAGGAATAGCAGTAAGCTTTTTGGCGTCGCCGTATTTTTCTACATAGGATTTAATAGTTTCGCCATAACGGATACCTACTTTCTGTGAAGTATCTGTTGCGATACGCTGCGGTGTATCCGGCATAAACGGATTCGGGATCCTTACGTTGATAACTTCGTCAACGAAATCAGCAGGAGAGAGAATGCCGGGATCTGTAACAACGGGCATGCCTTCTACAGGACCGATCTCATGAACCAGTTTATTTAACTGAGGATCTTTCATCTCATCAGCGATCAGTGTGTAACCCAGTACACAGCCGTATACGGCCAGAGCTGTGTGGAGAGGATTCAGACAGGTAGTAACCTTCATTCTCTCTACTTTATTAACAGTGTCTCTGTCAGTCATATATACGCCGGCTTTTTCCAGGGCAGGTCTTCCGTTGGGGAACTTGTCCTCGATTACCAGGTACTGAGGTCCTTCTGCGTTTACGAAAGGAGCAATATAAGTTCTCTTGGAAGTAATAACTGGAGCGATGTCTTCTACTCCGGCTTTTTCCAGATCCGCGCATACAGAATCAGCAGGTCTTGGTGTGATCTTGTCGATCATAGACCATGGGAAGGAAACCTGTTTCTCATCAGAAATGTAGTCGATGAATCCCTGATCTACAAAACCTTTTGCCAGCCATTCTTTAGCCATAGTGGTGATAGAATTCTGGAGTTTCTCGCCATTGTGAGAGCAGTTATCCATAGAAACTACTGCCAGAGGATATTTTCCGGCTTTGTAACGCTCAAAGAGCAGAGCACATACAACAGCCATAGCAGCTCCCGGTTTTTCCGGGCCGTTGTCAATGTCAGCCTGGATAAATGGGAAGTAATTTCCGTCTGCGCCTTTTAAAGCATAACCTTTTTCTGTGATGGTGAAGGAGATCATCTGTAATTCAGGATTTACAAAAATTTCTTTTAAGCGGTTCCAGTCTTCCGGTACCTGAGACTGAGCTTTGATAGCTTCAGTAAGAGAACCTAAGACTTTTTTGTCTGTAGAGCCGTCAGCTTTTAAGGTAACAGCCAGTACCAGATTGTCATAAGGACGATAGATTTTGTCCACTACGTCAAAATCGAAGGTTTCCACACAGGTGATACCTTTGTCTGCGTCTCCCTTGGAGATCAGAGTGTCAGCCAGTCCGCCGATAAAGATACGGAAAATATTGCCGATTCCGAAATGTACCCAGACAGGAGCTTTCTTTGTGTTTTCAGCTACTTTTTCTACATCATAGGAAGGAAGAACGATACCTGCTGCTTCCCAGTCCTTTGTGTTTTTCAGACCTTCTAAAGTCAGTTTCATAATTTACACACGATCCTTTCTTTTTATTTTGCTTCTTTAGCCTGTTTCTCCACTGCTTCCCAGAGTCCGCAGATGTAAGCTGCTCCAAGAGCACGGTCATAAAGTCCGTATCCGGGCATTGCTTTTTCGCCCCAGATCATACGGCCATGGTCAGGACGGATCGGTCCGTCAAATCCGGATTCGTACAGAGCTTTTACTACTGCGTACATATCAAAGGTTCCATCAGAACTTAAGTGAGCGCTTTCCTCAAAATCTCTCATGCCATCGTTGAAACGAAGATTTCTTACATGGGCGAAGTGGATACGGCCTTTCAGCATTTTGATGGTTGCGATCAGGTCGTTGTTTAAGTTGGTTCCGTAGGATCCCATGCAGAATGTCACACCGTTGTGTTTGTTTGGAACAGCGTCCATCATTCTTTTCAGTTTTTCCTGAGTGGAAATGATACGGGGCAGTCCGAATACACTCCAGGAAGGATCATCCGGGTGGATCGCCATGTTGATGTCGTATTTGTCGCATACAGGCATGATGGCTTTCAGGAAATATACCAGATTGTCAAAAAGTTTTTCTTCATCCACATCTTTGTACAGAGCGAAGAGTTCTTTTACTTTCTCCATACGTTCCGGTTCCCAGCCTGGCATTACAGTGCCGTTCATATCGTTTTTAATACTGTCAAACATTTTTTCAGGATCCATGCTGTCGATGGTGTCCTGGTTGTAAGCCAGAACTGTAGATCCGTCGTCTCTTTTACGCTCCAGCTCTGTTCTTGTCCAGTCAAATACAGGCATGAAGTTGTAACATACCATATGGATGTCAGCTTTGCCGAGATTTTCCAGTGTTTCAATGTAAGCTTCAATATCTTTGTCACGTTCCGGAGCGCCTGTTTTGATAGCGTCGCTTACGTTAACACTTTCGATACCTGCAAGATGAAGACCGGCGTCTTCCACTTCTTTTTTCATTGCCATGATCTCATCCAGAGTCCATACTTCACCTGGCATTTTGTCGTACAGAGTTGTGATGATCCCCTTTACATAGCAGCTCTGACGGATCTGTTCCAGAGTTACAGTGTCGTGGTCTTTGCCATACCAGCGCATTGTCATTTCCATAATAAATACCTCTCTTTCGATTTATGATTTCATTATAATGAACAAACCAAAAAAAACCAATTGATAACTTTGTTGTATACATTGTAAAAGTTGTGGTTTTGTACTAAAATAAATACAGATATCTATATAAAATCCTCCGGAGAAAAGGAAAATTATGAAAAAAAACCTGAAAACACAGTTTTTGACCAGACAGTATATGCTGTCCAAAGATTATGAACTTTATTATTACAGCGACAGCCACATGGCCAATGTAGACAGCCATACCCATGACTATTACGAGTTTTATTTTTTCCTGGAAGGAACGGTTTCCTACCTTATTGAAAAACAACTCTATGACCTGAAGGCTGGAGATGTAGTGGTGATCCCCCCGGGGATCCATCACAAAGCAGTGATCCATGATTCAGAGAAGCCTTACAGCCGTTTTGTTTTCTGGATCAGTATAGATTATTATCAGCGGATCCGCCAGATGTCGGAAGATTACTTTTATATTATCCGCCTTGCCAGAGATAAGGGCCAGTACGTTTTTCACAATGACGCCGTTGCCTTCAGCAGTATCCAGTCCAGGATTTTTCACCTGATCGAGGAAATCCACTGGGACCGTTTTGGAAAAGATGAAAAAATCTTCATTGGCATCTGCGACCTTTTTCTTCATCTGAGCCGGATGGCGTATGAGAAAAACCATCCCAGAAAGCTGAAAGAAGACCAGAATCTTTATGAAAATATTATCCAGTATATAGATACCCAGCTGGACCAGGATCTATCCCTGGAACGTCTGGCAGGGAAGTTTTATGCCAGTAAATATCATATTGCCCATATTTTTAAGGAAAATACAGGAATCTCTATTCATCAGTATATTATGAAGAAACGCCTGGCTGCCTGCCAGGATGCCATACTCAGCAACATCAGCATTACAAAGGCTTATCTGATGTTTGGTTTTAAGGATTATTCCAGTTTTTACCGGGCTTTCAAAAAGGAGTACGGGATTTCCCCGAAAGAATTCCGGGATATGAAGATCCAGCCGGAACAGCAGACCATAAAGGCTGGAAAAGGTACTTCTTAAAAACCTTCCAGTCCGGACTCCGGGCAGAGGGAAAGCCGCTGGACGGGCAGAAACCCAATACAGCGGCTTTTCTGTAAACTATTTTATCAGAGTTTAATTATCTTCCTGGGTCATGGTGTAGACAGTACGTTTTCTTGCCATTTCATCATTAGCCAGATATTCGTCATAGGTGGTGATCTTGTCGATCATAGCGCCGTTTGGAAGGATTTCCATGATACGGTTGGCTGTGGTCTGTACGATCTGATGGTCGTGGGAAGCAAACAGGATCACTCCCGGGAATTTGATCATACCATTGTTCAGTGCTGTGATAGACTCCATATCCAGATGGTTGGTAGGCTCGTCAAAGATCAGTACATTGGCGCCGGAGATCATCATTTTGGAAAGGAGACATCTTACCTTTTCTCCTCCTGAAAGAACCCGGACCTTTTTCACTCCGTCTTCCCCGGGGAAAAGCATACGTCCCAGGAATCCACGGACATAGGTGGCGTCCTTGATCTCAGAATAGCCGGTCAGCCAGTCTGCGATGGTCAGGTCATTGTCAAACTCTTTTGTGTTGTCTTTAGGGAAATAAGACTGAGAGGTGGTAACACCCCATTTATAAGTTCCCTCATCCGGCTCCATCTCTCCCATAAGGATCTGGAACAGCACGGTCTTGGCTCTTTCGTTGCCGCCTACAAAGGCAACTTTGTCTTCCCTTCCAAGGGTAAAGGAAATATTGTCCAGAATTTTCACACCGTCAATGGTCTTGGAAAGTCCCTCTACCATCAGTACCTCGTTTCCGATCTCACGGTTGGGACGGAAATCGATGTATGGATATTTTCTGCTGGAAGGACGGATCTCATCTAGCTGGATCTTTTCCAGGGCACGTTTTCTGGAAGTTGCCTGTTTGGATTTAGAAGCATTGGCGGAGAACCGGGAGATAAACTCCTGGAGCTCTTTGATCTTCTCTTCTTTTTTACGGTTGGCTTCTTTCATCTGTTTGATAAGAAGCTGACTGGACTCATACCAGAAATCATAGTTTCCGGCATAGAGCTGGATCTTTCCATAATCAATGTCGGCGATATGAGTACATACCTTATTTAAGAAGTAACGGTCATGAGATACTACGATGACCGTATTGTCGAAGTTGATAAGAAATTCTTCCAGCCATTCAATGGCGTCCAGATCCAGGTGGTTGGTAGGCTCGTCCAAAAGCAGGATATCCGGATTTCCGAAAAGAGCCTGGGCAAGAAGGACTTTTACCTTCTGGCTGCCGTTTAAGTCTGCCATCTGAGCATAATGAAGATCTGTTTCGATACCTAATCCGTTTAACAGTGTAGCGGCGTCAGATTCTGCTTCCCAGCCGTTCATCTCTGCAAACTCGCCTTCCAGCTCGCTGGCACGGATACCATCTTCATCTGTAAAGTCTTCCTTTGCATAAATGGCTTCCTTTTCTTTCATGATATCATAGAGACGCTGGTTTCCCATGATAACAGTATCCAGCACCGGATAGGCGTCATATTTAAAGTGGTCCTGCTGCAGGAAGGAGAGACGCTGGCCCGGGGTAATGGTGATATCGCCCTTGGTGGTTTCCAGCTGTCCGGAAAGGATCTTCAGAAAAGTGGATTTTCCGGCTCCGTTGGCTCCGATCAGGCCGTAACAGTTCCCTTCTGTGAATTTAATATTGACATCTTCAAACAGTGCTTTCTTACCGATTCGTAATGTAACATTATTTGCTGCGATCATTTTTTAAATTTCCCTCACTTTTATCTTATTCAAGATTTGTTGGTGCATAATCTCTTCTATTGTACCGTAAAAACGGGATTTTGCAAGCCTTTCTTGAAGAAAAAACTTGATAATTACGGTACAGATTGGTATAATATTTCTCAAAAGTCCCGGATGCCACTCCGGGAAGTCTTGAATGTAAACCACAGGGAAGGAAAGTTATTCATGTTAATTACAAGAGAGTGCGACTATGCGGTGCGGATCGTGCGGGCTCTGGCAGGAGGAGAAAAGCTCTGTGTGAACCAGATCTGTGAAAAGGAAGATCTGACACCGGCATTTGTCTATAAAATATTGAAGAAACTGGAGAAAAAAGAAATCGTAAAAAGCTTCCGGGGCAGCAACGGCGGATATGCCTTGAAGAAATCTCTGGGTGAACTTACCCTTCTGGATGTATATCTGGCTGTGGAACCGGATTTTTATATGATCGAGTGCATGAATCCGGAAAAGGCTTGTGTACATAATCAATCAGATTCCAGCTGTAAGGTCCACAGGGAGCTGTACCGGATCCAGAAACAGCTTGCCAGAGAACTTTCTGTCCATTCTATAAAGGAAATCATGGAGATGGAATAGGCCGGTAAAAGTAAACAAAGGTATAGAAAAAACCGGGAAAATCCAATGTTTTTTTGTAAAAACATTGGATTTTCTTTGCTTTTATAAATAGACATGCCTGTTAAATCGTGCTATAATTCTCATAGACTTCAGGTTAGAAGTGGAATATTGTTCAAAACAATTTTCAAGGAGGAAAAAATCAAATGGCTAGAAAGATGAAAACCATGGATG
>DXIQ01000034.1 GCA_019112785.1 Candidatus Blautia stercorigallinarum | reverse complement strand
AAGTTAGGGATCAGCTTACGGACTTATCAGAGGATTGAATATGGGGAGCAAAAGCCGAATGTTCATGTAGTGATACGTTTGCAGAGATTATTCCAGAAGAATATTGATGAATTGATTAAGGAGAGTGCACAGTGAGCGCAGAAGAATACAGCATAAAACGCCCGGAACATATCGTGATTGGTGATCCGTGGTATTTTGAGACAGAAACAGGAGAACGGCTGAAAAAACTGGTTGTAGACTATCGGCCGGAGGAACGTTTTTCTGCAAGGTTGAATATCGAAGAGATAGAAGAGGGCGGAATGAAGATGACGAATGTCTATATATGTTTTGCACCGGAGAAAGATATTGAACTCTATATGGCAAATTGCCGGTATGAGACACAGAAACTCGATAGTAAGCCGATCTATGTAGATACAGCAAAGTATAAAGTGAGTGTTAATGATAGCAGAATGCAGAACTTCTATACAGCTTGCGACGGCACATGGGGAGCAGAAACAACGATCTACCATGAGGACCAGAAGGGCAGGAAGAATGTAGACGCAGTTATGATTTCACTTTTCATGCCATACGATATGTCTTTTGAACTGACAAAACAGCAGATGTCCGTTCTTTTTGAAGAAATGGAGCTTCTGCCGGAGAGAAGGAGCCGGACTTCGGAAATAAAAAAGCCAGATAAGAAAACACCAAAGAGATAGAGAGTAGGATCAGGAATCCAGGAGGTAAGATATGTTGAATAATACAGAAATCATTGGAATCGACCATGGGAATCGTAACATGAAAACAGCAAGTTCCGTTTTTTCAGCGGCAATACAGCCGCTTCAGACACGTCCAGATAGTCTGGAAAATATTCTGGAATATCAGAATAAAATATATTATGTTGGTGGACAGGTCCCGGTAATGGAGCGTGTAGATAAGACAGATAATGATGATTATTACCTGCTTACCCTTGCGGCACTGGCAAAAGAATTAAAATTCAGAAAACTTACAAGCTCAAAAGTAATGCTTGGCACAGCGCTTCCGCCCAGACGGTTTCAGCAGCAGAAGGACGGGTTTAAGAAATACCTGTCAAAGACAAAGGAACTGCACTTTAAATTTGAGGGAATCCATTATCATGTTACACTGGAAAATGTTTATGTCTTTATGCAGGGACATGTCGTCATTCACACGCTTATAAAGGACAATTCTGGATTCTGCCTCCTGATTGATATCGGAGGGGGTACAGTGGATTTGGTCGGTTTTGTGGATGGTATGCCGGACGGAAATTATGCGATATCCGATAAGGCTGCATTATATTGTATTAACCGTGTAAATGAAGAAATGGTGGCGAGGCTCGGGGCCAGTGTTCCCCCGTTCTTTATCGAGTCTTTTATGCGGTACGGAGACTATGAGTGTCCAGATAAGTACCGGATAGAGATCACGAAGTGCCTGAGAGAGTATTCTTCAGAGATTTATGATATCATCCAGTCCAATAATTATAATCTGGATCTCACGAACATGGTTTTTATGGGCGGAGGCGCTTCAATCATCCAGCACTTTGGGAATAACAAGGATCGGAATGTAAAGTTTGTGACGGATGTATGCGCCAATGCAAAGGGCTGTGAAGAAGCTGTCAAAAGCATTATGAGGGCAAGAAGGAAGATACAGAATGAAAGAACTGCATGAGAGGATGTGAGAAGGTATGGATAATGAGAAGAAGTATACAACTTCCCTGAGACTGTATAAAAACCGTCCGGTCCATGCACAGGCATACCGCTATCTGAAGGATTATAATTCTGATATCTTTCGGACAAAAGATGATTTTATTGCGGAAGCAGTAGTCTATTTCAGTAAGTACTTAAAACAGGAAGAGGAAGAGAAACGGACGGAAGATGTGAACCGTTATTTTCAAGAGAAGAATGGACCACTTATAGAAGTGATCAGGAATGCGGTCTTTGGAGAACTGACCAGCCAGATAGCTGATCTTGTGAAGGAATCCGTAAGAGAAGCGCTGCAGGATCTTCCTCCTGCAGCTCTCGAAAGGAGCCCTTCTGGTGAGAAAATGGATGAAGAGAACGATACTGAAAAAGATGTACAGTTCGCTCAATTCTATGATTTTGGAGACGATTAAGGAGGAAACAGATATGGCAGTTTTAAAGAGAATTTTATCTTTCTTTGTATCAATTCTTTTATTGGTTGCAAAATTGTTATGTTTGGCAGTAAGGTTAGTGCTTAGTTTATTCCTGCTGGTAGTACAGATGGTTCTGGTGATCTTCCATGCAGGGAGCAGTTTATAAGAAAGGAAACTATCGTATATGCATTGGATCAGGGACCGTCCGCATCCAGTGTCATACATAAAAACTGAATATAGAATCCATGACCGGGTTTTTATGTATGGCTGCGGTTGTGGGCAACGATAAGCAGGCTTGTGTGAAGGCCTGCTTTTTTTGACTAAAAAATGAAAAGGAGCAAAAGCATAGTGAAAATCAAAAACCGATTTATTGCGGGCGCTATGGCGCTGCTGATAGGCTGTTCTACATTATTTAATGCTGCTGTGACCGTATCTGCAACGGGAACGGATAATACGTCTGCTGAAACAACCGTGCAGGAAGGCACGATTGAGTCGGCAAGCACAGAAGAGGAACTTCCTGAGCTTGCAGAAGTTCTGGACGCATTAGATGCGGATGAGATCGTGACTGCGGAAGAGGTGAATTTGACTGTTGGAGATACATTTGATCCTGAAAATGACCTTTCCGGTGTTACCTTTGATGAATCCAAAGTCAAAGTATCTTTTAAGGAAGCCGTTGATGATAATGGGCAGAAATTTGATACAAGCGTTGCCGGTACTTATCATGCAGTGTACTGTGTGGAGCCGGTGAGCGGTCACCCGTCTTATCAGGTCATCCGCAGGATCATTGTTAATGCTGCAGAACCGGAAACACAGAGCCAGCAGGACCAGGGCGGCCAGGATGATACGGAAGATGAAGGCTCCGGGGAGGATGGTGAGGCTGACCCCGAAGCTCAAGAAGAGATCGAAACCATGATGGATGATGGCGTATTCCTTGCTGTTGTACCATATGCGGCAGCCACTACAAGAGCCGCAAGCGAAAATGTAACTCTTGAAAAAGGGGAGACTCTTTATTATCCCAGTGATCTCGGCAGCTACCTGACCTGCCGTTTTTCGGTCAATGGGAAAATCGCATATTGTATTGAATCAAACAAGTCTTCGCCACCGTCAGCAGATTATGTGGCAAACATTTATGAGTCTAATCTGAACTTGCAGAAGGTCTTATACTATGGATACGGTGGCCCGGGAGATCTGACAGGAACGTATTTAAAACAGTACAATGAAGATGTGCGTTATATCCTGACACATCTGGCAGCCTCCTATGCATATGCAGGAGAGAGCGCCGCATTTGTAGGCTGCTATGAGTCCGGAATACAGAAATACGGTGTACGGGAATATATCAACTATCTTTACAGCCAGGAGGAACCGCCCACCGCTGCGATTTCTTTATCAAGCACGAGCGTGAAAGCGTATGAAGAGGGCAGTATTCAGAGAACAGGGAATATTACACTGAAAGGCGACCACCGGAACTATGTAGAGCTGAAACTGCCGGATAACGTTACCTACCATTGTGTTGGCGGCGACAGCAAGACAGGTGGAAGCGTCAAGATCTACGGCGGACAGACCTTCTATTTCAGCACACCTATGACAGTTACGGGCACTTGGAAGTCCGGCACACTGAACGGACAGATCGGAAGCCAGTGGAAGACTCTTGTAGTCAGCACCGGGGGAAGTTCACAGGATATCGGCTATGGAGAGTTTTACGAGGAAAGCAGTGATTCGGTAAGTTTCACTGTAGAATGGATGGATCTTGCCAAAGTGAAAGTTATCAAGAAGGATGACGCTTCGGGAGTAAACCTCGCTGGAGCAGTTTTTGGTATTTATTCGGATAAAGGTTGTACAGACCTTATTATGAAAATGCCGGAAACGGACGCAAATGGCGCATCTGAAGTAGAGCTTCCGAAAACACAGGATACCATGTATCTGAAAGAGATCTCTGTTCCACAGGGATATAAGCTGAATACTTCTTCTTATAATGTGGAGCTGCAGGCAGGAAGTACAACAACTGTGACGATCACCAATAAAGAACAGAAGGGAAAGATCACAGTCCACAAAACAGGAGAAGTCCTTACAGGAGTAACCGGTGAGGAAGGAAACCTGAGTTTTGTGTATGAGGATACTTCCTATGCAGGCGCAAAATATGCTGTTTACGCAGCAGAAGATATTTACAGCCAGGATAAGGCAACCAAGATCCATAAGGAAGGCGATCTGGTCGCTCGGATTGAAACAGGAGCAGATGGCAGCGCAACGACTGCGGAACTGTATCTCGGTAAATATAAGATCGTGGAAGAACAGGCCCCGGAAGGTCTGGTGATCGGGAAAACCGAAGAAGCAAGGACACAGTATGTTACTTTGTCTTATGCGGGGCAGACGGTTGAACTGGCAACAGGAGAAGCAGCGTATAGCAATGAAAGACCAGGTATCAACGTAAACGTCGTTAAGAAATCTGCAAATGATGGCGTTACTTTGGAAGGAGCCGTATTCGGTCTTTATGCGGCAAGCGATATCACAGATGCAGAAGGAAATGTAATCGTCAGCAATGGTACACTGATTGAGCAGGTTACATCCGACACAGACGGAAATGCTGTATTCCAGTCAGATATTCCGTTAGGTTTCAAATACAGCGTGAAAGAAATCCAGGCTCCGGATAAATATTATAAGTCGGATGCTGTATACAGTTTTACTTATGAGTATAAGGATGATGAGACTTATCTGTACACATTTGAGCATGAATTTTCCAATGAAGAGGTCCGTGGAGAAATCCATGTAAATAAGATCGACAAGGATACCGAAGACTTTATTACACAGGGAGATGCAGTAATGACAGGGGCAAGATACGGCCTTTATGCTGCCGAGGATATCCAGTATCCAAATAAGAAAAGCGGAACTGTGTATAGAAAAGATGAACTTGTAGCCCAGGGACAGATTTCCAGTGAAGGAACTTTGGACTTTACGGACCTGTATCTGGGAAATTACTATGTAAAAGAGCTGGAGCCGGCAGAAGGATATCTGCTGGATGAAACGGAATATCCTGTCACAGTTGATTATGAAGGCCAGGAAGTGAAGATCGTACACAGATATGTGACAGTAAAAGAGACCGTGAAGAAACAGGCATTTCAGCTGATTAAGATTTCCGAGGACGGAGAGCAGACAGAAACCGATCTGGTGGAAGGCGCAGGATTCAAGATTTTCCTGATCAGTGAGCTGTCCGGGGTAAAAGACGGAAGTCTTGTACCATCAAACGGCAGTACATTTTCAGCAGAGGATTTCATTGGGTATGATTACAGCCAGGATGAAACCGCTTCTTACTATGAAAATGGAGAAAAGATCTATGTGCCGGAGCTGTTTACGGACAGCACAGGATATCTGAAGAGCCCGGAGCTTCCTTATGGCGAATATGTTGTCTTTGAATCCACAACTCCGGAGAACTTGAAAAATGTGAATCCCTTTATTGTCCATATCACAGAGGACAGCCGGGAACCGCAGGTTTGGCGGATCTTTGATGACCGTCCGCTGCAGTTCTATCTGAAGATCGTAAAGAAAGACGCACAGACACAGGAGACAGTGCTGAATAACAGTGCGTCCTATAAGATTTATGATGTAGAAGCAGAAAAGTATGTGGAAATGATCGTGCGTTATCCGGAAAAGGAAACGGTTTCTGTGTTTAAAACGAATGAAGAGGGATATCTGATCACACCAGAACAGTTAAAATGCGGCACATACCGTATTGAAGAAGTGCAGGCTCCGGATTCCTACGTGGTTGTAGGCAGTGAAAACAGTCTTGTTTCCGATAGTACGGAAATCCCGCTGAACCAGGTAACGACAGAAGGGGAATACCAGAGCGCCGGCAAAGAGCCGATCACGATCACTGTAGATTCCAATACAGCATTTCAGGTGGAAGAGGAAACTGGCAAGTTTATCGTTGTGGTAGAACAGTTCAATGATGAAGCTGTGGGAAGCCTTACACTGAATAAAACAGGTGAAAAACTGACAGGGGCAGAGAAGATTGAAGACAGACTGCTTTCAAAGATGAAAAATGGTATCGCAACGCTGGTAAATGCGGTGTCTGAATTTATCACTGGTGAAGAGGTGATGGATAAGAATGGCGGCTATGAATTTACATATGAAGTAGGAGGCATTGAAGGCGCAGAATTTGCCGTTTATGCAAGAGAGACAATCTACACTCCGGACGGCCAGACAGATGATGAGGGCAACCGGATCGTGAAATATAACAAGGATGATCTGGTAGGGAAACTGGTAACAGACAGTGAAGGAAAAGCGGTTCTGAATAACCTGCCTATCGGAAAATACTATCTGGTAGAAGAAAAAGCCGGACAGAACTGCATCCTCGATCCGGAGAAGAAAGATTTTGAGATCAAGTATGATGGACAGGAAACCGCAGTTGACTATGTAACAATGGGCCTGACCAATGAGAGACAGCATATTTCTGTAGAAGTTGTGAAAAAGGATTCCGTTACGGGGGATCCCCTTGAAGGTGTTGTCTTTGGACTGTATACAGAAGAAGATATCAAAAATGCGGCTGGGGAAGTGATCGTTGAGAAGGATTCCCTGATTGAATCAGGAACAACGGATTCCGCAGGAAAACTTACTTTCCAGGCAGATCTGCCCCATAGTCTGTATTATGTGAAAGAGATCGAGAATAAACCGGGATACCTGCCGAATGATGAAGTTTATCATCTGGATGCCTCCTATACAGATCCCACTCTTGAAGTGATCGAACTGACCTGTGAGGTGGAAAACCAGCCGACGATCACAGAGTTTACAAAAACAGATCTGACCGGCGGACAGGAAGTAGAGGGTGCGAAACTACAGATCCTCGACAAAGACGGAAATGTAGTTGAAGAATGGGTATCCGGCAAAGAACCGCATACAGTTTATGCGTTAGCACTGGGAGAATATGTACTTCATGAAGAGCAGGCACCTACAGAACAGGGGTATGTACGTGCAGAGGATGTCACCTTCATTGTAGAAGAGACTGGCGAGGTGCAGAAAGTTGAAATGAAGGACGATCATACAAAAGTATCTATCTCCAAAACAGATATTACCACAGGGGAAGAGATCGAAGGCGCAAAGCTGCAGATCCTTGATAAAGACGGAAAAGTAGTGGAAGAGTGGGTTTCCGGCGAGGAACATCTGATCGAATATCTGCCTACAGGAGAATATGTTCTCCATGAAGAGCAGGCACCTACAGAACAGGGATATGTGCTTGCAGAAGATGTTACTTTCGTCGTAGAAGAGACTGGCGAGATTCAGAAAGTTGAGATGAAGGACGACTATACAAAGGTTTCTATTTCCAAAACGGACATCACAGATGGAAAAGAGGTTCAGGGAGCAAAATTACAGATCTTTGATAAAGACGGAAAAGTAGTAGAAGAATGGACTTCTGGTGAGGAGCACCTGATCGAGTATCTGCCGACAGGTGAGTATATCCTTCATGAAGAAGCAGCCGTTGACGGATATGTTGTGGCAAATGATGTAGCGTTTACGGTTAAGGAGACCGGAGAGATCCAGAAGGTCGAAATGAAGGATGAACGTGTGATGGGAGTCCTGAAAATCCATAAGACGGATGGAGAAACCGGCGACAATCTGGAAGGAGTCGAATTCACTCTGTATGAAAAAGAGTCCGGAAAAGAGGCCGCATCCCTTGTTACGGATAAAGACGGAAATGCAGAAACAGGGCAGCTTCCAATCGGAGTATATGAAAACGGTACTTTTAAAGAATCTACAGTTTATGTACTGAAAGAGACAAAGGCACTGGACGGATATCAGGCATCTGAGGAAGAGTGGGAGATCACTTTTAAATATAAAGATGACCAGACTCCGGTGATCGAGGTATTAAAAGAGATCCAGAATGAGAAGGCTCCGGTTACGACAACCACTGGGGCACCGCAGACTGGAGACGATACCAACTGGATCTTCCCGGTTATGGGACTTTTGGCAGGCGGTGTCTGCCTGGCGGCGGTTCTTATCATCCATAAGAGAAATGCAAGAAGAGCACTGCACAGAAGACGTAGAATGTAATCTTGAGAAACAGGAGTTTATATGAAATATGGGGAAGAGGCTGCAACAGGCGGCCTCTTCTCTATTGAAATGGGAATACCGTATTTGGAGAGAGGTGCTGCAAAATGAATAGAGAAAAGCATATTATTTGGAGTGATCTGAACCTGGACTATGAAGACTGGAGAAGTGACCTGGAGGCTGAGTATCCTGGGAAATCCGAAAGTGAGCTGCTGGAACTCATGTATGAGCTGAACGCAGACCACCTGGAGGCTGAGCGTATCAATCTGGATATCCAGTTATCTACTCCGATCCTGATCTGTGCAGATATTGGCAGATGGAACGGGAGAGTGCCCGGATATAAGATGCTTGAAAGCGGGAACATAAAAGACTGTTTGCAGAGTTCCTGCGATTATAACGAATGGTATATTGACAAGCTGGGAGACCTGCGGTGTACAGCTGTGCACCATGACGGCGTGAACCATTATCTATACCGGGCGATAAAAGAAAATATCCGAAAATCCCAGATCGACAGACTGCAGGAGAAAATCTATAACGGTGTAGCAACCCGGGCCGACATTACTAGATCTACCAGAAGACTTGGAGATGAGATCGCCATGCTCTATGGATTTAAGATCCCGAGAATGAGCCACCTTTCGGTATCCAGATAAGAAGCGGAGGGATTTTGAATGCAGATTAATCGGATAACCGTAAGGAAAGATGGCGTTTATGTATCGAAAAAAGATCCGGATAAGCCGGGACCTTTCCAATCATGTCTCAGTGAAAGTTTTACGAGAATATATAATGAGGGCGGACAGAAAGGTCTGGATCAGAATATCTTTGACCTTGTGGACAGTACATTGATTGAATTGTGTGGAGATCATCTCAGTATTAAGAGGTATAAAGATACCCTGCATTCCCCTGAAGCGAAAGAGCTTTTTGAGGAATATCGTCTGAAAATAGAAGGAATTCACGAGGGATTGAGCGGTAATGATTTGAGGGATTATTTCTTCGGATTTAAAACTCCGAGAACCATTGCATATTTTAATAAACGCTGGGAGCATAAGCAGACGTTGTGTCGGCAGCTGGCAGAAATATGTCCTCCGGTGAAGCAGCGGTCAAAAAATGCGGTAGAGAAAAAAAGATAGGAAAATGGCAAAGAGGCGGCTTTTTGCGGCCTCTTTTTGAAGGAGATGAAATATGGGAGACGAAAAAAAGGAGATACGGTTTATTAACAGCCGATATAAAGAACTGTTTCGAATCGAAGACGGGGAATCTATTGAAATCTGCTATCCAGGTAAAAAAAGGCTTGAGAAAGAATGTAATTTTATTGATGAGTACCATACAAGTATTGGCGGAACTATTTTTCATATCTGTGAATTTGCAGAGCGGATGGAAGCAATAGGAGCCGAATACCGGCCTGTGGGGAAAGCACCTTGCAAAAGAAGAACAGATTCATATTCAGGACAAGCCCTTTCTTCTCCCTCTATGCAATGGGGAGGCAATAGAAGATGAGGATTGGAATTATCGATGCAGATCTTATATTCAGGCCCCGGCATCGGTTCCCTAATTTGGCCTGTATGAAAATGGCGGGGTTCTATAAGAAAAAGGGAGATCAGGTGAAGCTCGTATATGATTATGAAAAAGTTGGATCTTTTGACAAGCTGTATCTTTCAAAGGTATTTACAGATACTTGTGTACCTTGTGAAATATTGCAGCTGAGTAATCTGACATATGGAGGTACTGGATTTTTTTACGAGAATGCGCCGGAACTCCCTGCTGAAATTGAACACAGTATGCCGGATTATAGTCTTTATGATGAGTACATCCAGGAAATTCGACACTACGGGGAAAGCAGCGCTGTCTATAAGTTTTATAGGGAATATTCCATAGGATTTCTGACAAGGGGCTGTTTCAGGCGGTGTTCGTTTTGCGTGAACAAGAACAGCACACGGTCCGTGCCGGCGAGTCCGTTGGAAGAATTTATGGATGAAAAACGGAAGAAGCTGTGCTTTTTGGATGATAACTTTTTTGCGTGCTCGGAATGGGAAAGAATTTTGGATAAGGTGATGGAAACCGGAAAGCGATATCAGTTCCGGCAGGGCTTAGATCTCCGGATTATGCAGAAAAAACATATAGAAAAACTTTTTTCAGGAAAGCTGGATGATAAAGTCTATTTTGCATTTGATGATATTCGTGATAAAGACCTGATCATACAGAAACTGGACCTGATTCATGAAACAGTTGAAGTAAAAATGAAATATATAAAGGTGTATGTGCTTTGTGGATTTGACAGGGCAGGAAAATGGGGCAATGGATTCTGGTATCAGGATATCCAGGATACACTGGAAAGAGTCAAGATCCTGATGCGCTTCGGCTGTTTCCCTTACATCATGAGATATGAAAAGTGCTGGACTTCACCGTATCTGGGAATGTACATCGTGATAAGCCGCTGGTGTAATCAGCCGGCACAGTTTAAGAAGAAAAGTCTGCGTGAATTCTGCAACTTACAGGGCGGTTCCAGTAAACGATATCTGGATGAATTTGAAAAAGAGTATCCACAAATATCTGGATATTTAGATTTGAAGTATGACGAGGTGGCTGCTGATGGGGCGCTTTACAAAGGATGAGCTGCAGATTGCGAAATCCGTAGATCTTGTAAATCTGGCAGCGGATGTTCATATCCCACTTAAAAAGGTTGGAAGTGTATTTTCTATAGAAGGTATGGACTCTGCGATCATTTTTAACCGATCCACCTGGTATCGTTACAGCCGGGGGGTGGGCGGAAGTACCATAGATTTTCTGATGTATTTTAAAGATATGGAATATAAAGAAGCGGTTTCCTATCTTTTAGACTTTGCAGGCTATATCCGATCCGATATTCCGTCACACCGGACAGAGAAGAAAATGAAAGCGGACACTATTGACCGGAAGCCAAAAGTGAAGGAAAAAGTACCTTTTGTCCTTCCAGAAAAAGCAGATACTTGCAGAGGACTGTACGCTTATCTTATGAAGCGGAGGAAGCTTTCTTCGAGAACCATTAATTATTGGCTGAAAAATGATTTAATGTATGAAAGCGCACCGTATCATAATATTGTATTCCTTGGAAAAAGGGCTGACGGAAAAGTGATGTTCGCAAGCCAGAGAGGAATCCGAGATTTTAGCGGGAAGCCTTTTAAGGGGGATGTAGCAGGTAATGATAAAACATACGGGGTAAATTTAATAAATCCGGAAAGCACAGAATTATGTGTATATGAAGCGGCGATTGATGCCATGTCGGATATGGATTTCAGGAGAGACTATGAAACCAGTATCCTTGCGCTTGGAATGGTGTCAGATGGGCCGCTTCAAACAATTTTACAGGAACATCCGGAAATAAAGACGTTGAATTTCTGTCTGGATAATGACATTCCGGGAAGAGTTGCTGCTAAAAAGCTGGGAAGAAAATATGTGTTGGAAGGATATGAAGTCTACCTTCGGCTTCCTCCGTTTGGAAAGGACCATAATTTTTTCCTTCAGTGTGAAAGAGAAAATCGGACACTGTGGAAACAGGTCAGCCGTATACATTTTCTGCAAGGGAGAAATCTTCGAGAGACAGAACATAGGAAAAATAGGGAAGAGAAAATCTCACAAGTGTCACGATCTGTAGCTCAAAATTTGCATGGAATCGTTGACGTGTGCAATAAAAAGCAACGCTATGTAGCGTCAAGGTAGCGGAGGAACAGCAAATGGAAGAATTATCATTACAGCAGTATTTCAGATATGAGATGGAAGAAAAACAGAGAAAAGATGATTTCGACAATCTCTTAGAAGATACGGCACACCGGATCAAAAGACTGAAACTGAGAGGGAAGGGCAGGAGTGCATACCTGCAGAGTGTGTATCGTGAAAATAAAAAAGGCATTTGCCGGGATATACCGGAGCGGAAGTTCCTGATGTATGTATCTACGATGAAATAGGATACATTTAGATTTCAAGGGCAGGAGGGATATTTTGGATTCCAGAGAATTTGAAAAAAGACTGAAAAGAGAGCTTCTGAACCAGTCTGAAAAACTGGAGGGCCAGCTGATCTTTAAGCCAGTGGCAAAAGGGAGCAAAGAAGTGAATACTGTGCAATATTTTCCGGGAGATGGGCACCTGGGAGTTTCTATTGATCTGGAGAATACATATATGCAGTATCGTTGCGGTCAAAGCATAGAGGAAATAGCAGAAAAACTGATCAGCGATTTGAAGAACAGTGGAAGAGAACTTTCGAACATAAATTTGAATGAAGATGTTATCAGACCGGATCGGATCATACCCGCCTTGATTCCATCAGAAGGAAATGAAGCACTGCTGAGAACAGTTCCGCATGTTCCGTTTGAGAATCTACAGATCATTTTCAAAATAAATGCCCCGGAAATTGAGGGTGGCTGCACAGCCAATGTGACTTATGAATATATGGATCAGAACGGGTGGACAGAAGAGAAACTTTTGGAGATCGCTTTGAAGAATGATATGTTCAAAGAGAACATTCTGCTGATTCCCTTTGAATTTTATGCTTTGGAACGGCCGGCTTATGCAAGAGATGATGATTTGAGCTGTTTTTCTGGGCTTACTGTGCCTATGATAACTGTAACAAACGTTTACCGCAAATTCGGTACGGCTGCAATTTTAGATAAAGAAGTCATGGCAAAGATCGCAGAGGCTTTTGGGGAGGATCTCTATATCATCCCGGATAGTATCCATGACTGCGTTGTGGTTCCGAAAAGTGAATACCCAGAAGCAGAATTGGAGGAGCGCTCTCCTGGCAAGGAATGTAAAGCGCCACATTCAGAGGATTGGCTATCGGATGATTTGTATTATTTTGATCGATTGACCAGAGAAATCACACGGTTTTCCGGCAGGGAGGAACGGCAGAAATCTCCGGGAATAAAGTTCTCAGACCAATGCCGGAAATAAGGGGGTATCTATATAGAACAGTAACTATAAGAGCTACAATCCTTAGCGGAGGTGTTTATGGAATATAGCGAATTTGTAGAAGAATTGGAAATAAGTCTGCAGGATCAGATGAAAGGCGAAACGGCTTTTTCGTTTCGGGCGCAGACCATGCAAAAAAATGGAGAAGAGCATAAGGAAATTCTTTATTGCAGAGCTGGGGATACGTGGGGGCTTCCCCTGCCGACAAAAGAAGCATATGATGATTTTCTTGAAGGAATACCAATAGAAAAGATCGCACAGAAAATGGTGAAACTGATGAAGCGCTATACGGAAGTAGTGCCTAGAAAATGGAAGATAGAACCTGCCTTACTGCCGGAGAATATTATACCTGTATTGATCCCTTCAGAGGGAAATGAAGCTCTGCTGGAGACGGTCCCCCATATCCCTTTTTATGATCTCCAGATCATTTTTAGATTCCGAGTTCCCGGCGGCGATGGCTGCGAGACTGTAAATGTCACAAATGAATATATCCGGGAACAGGGGTGGACAGAACAAGAACTGCTGGATCTCTCTTTAAATAATGAAATCTTTAAAGAGAGCACTCTGTTTGCCCATATGTCAGAGAACGCTCAGGAAATGGCTGCCCTTACGAAAGCAGATAATCTGGAGCAGCTGAAAGATTTCAGAGAACGTGCATTACTCCTTACGAATATCTACTTCGACTTTGGGGCGGCGTCAGTATTGAACCAGGAATTAATGTGCAGGATTGCCGATATATTTGGTGAGAATATGTATATCATCCCTGCGGATATAGAGGCCTGTATGCTTGTGGCAGAAAGCGATCTGGCAGAAAAAGATGTGCAGGATATTCTCGACTGTTTCAACCGTTTCAGCCCTGCGCCAGAGAAAAAACTGTCGGATCATATTTACTATTTTGACAGGGATAAGAGGGAAATCCAGCAGATCCCACGTCCGGAAGAAAAGATAGAAAAGCATCCGATTCCAGTATCTGATAAACAACGAAGGTAGAAATGAAGGGAGATTAGAATTGGAAAAGGCAATGGAGTTTAATCAATTTAAAAAAGAAATAAAAGGTCAGCTTATCCGGAATATCGGAGACGATTCCGATTATATGATCCGCTCGGTGACAGTGCCTAAAAATGGGGAAAATCTGACTGGATTTACATATATGAAAAAAGACGGAAATGTTGGGATTACTTTGTATGCAGAGAATATGTATGAACAATATAGAGCAGGCGTCTCAATAGAGCAGATTGTGAAGGAAAATCTTCATGTAATGCGGGAATGTTCGAAAGGAATGCCAAAGGAATTGGATTTCGACAAGCTGTTTTGTAAAGAAAACATTATTCCGGCACTCATCCCATCCAGAGGAAATGAAGCACTATTAAAGACAGTTCCTCATATCCCTTTTCAGGATATGCAGATCATCTTCAAATTTGCGTTCGAAGGTTTTGCGGGAGCTTCTACAGCCAATGTGACCAATTCATTTGCACAAGAACATAGGTATGACGAGCAGGAATTATTGGCCATTGCAAAGAATAATGCCGTTTTTAAAGACCGGCTCATCATTACGCCTATAGATAATTATACTTTTGAAAAGCCGTTATCAAAGAGAGATGATGATTTCAGTTATATAAATGACCTTCGTGATCGTGCAGTGATTATCACGAACACAGATTTATATTACGGAGCAGCCGCAATCCTGGACACAGATGTAATGTCAAAAGTGTCAGAGGCGTTTGGTGAGAACTTGCATATCGTACCGAGTGATATTCATAGCTGTATGTTAATTGCTGAAAGTGAGAAGTCTAAATCTGAAGTTCAAAATATGCTGTATATATCTAATATATTAGTTACATCACCTGTGGAAAGGCTGTCGAACAGTGCTTATTATTTTGATAATAAGACGAAGCAGATTACGAATCCGTTTCATAAAAAGGAAAAGGACGTACAGCAGCATACAAATCCAACTGAACCGAAGCGATAAAAAATTATATTCTATGGGAAAGGCAGGAATGAAATATGGAATGGTCGCAATGGATGACAGAGTATTATCGGGATAATATGGAAGAGACAATCCGCAGCAGCTTGGAAAAATTTGGAGTTACAGCAGAAATCCATAAAGAAAAAGTAATGGCAGGAGGAAAAGAAGCAGAGTTTTATCAATGCGTGTGTGGAGAGAGGAAAGATTTTTTCGATGGTATCTTTTTTGAAGATGTAAAACGCCTCTCTGAGGGGATCGAAGAGATTGAGACGGATGAAATTATTGACTCTTTGTGTGAGGGGATCGCAGATCAATACCATTATGCCGAAGCAAACTATGAGAAACTTTTCGATAAAAGTATCACACAGTATCTATTCCCGGTTTTGATGAATACCGGCTTGCACAAATGTCTGCTAAGTGAAATGCCCCATGAAGACAGAGGGGAAATATCGGTTGCCCTTCATTTAGGCATACCGACCGGTGGAGAAAGCGGATATGACATTTCGGTTACAAACAGCATGTTGGAATCCTGGGGAATGACCTTCCAGGAAGCATTGAAACAGGCGCTTCATAACTCCTGGTTTATAAAGCAGTGCAATGTTTTCAGCAACGCAGACATATTACGGATGGTAAACCAGCAGATTGATAAAGAGTGGTGCGGCCTTTTTCAGATACCGGAAGAAGATACGCAGAAAGCATACAACATCTACGGAAAATATATCCAGGCGGAAGCGGTCCTTTTATGCCCGGATTTTGTGGATATGATACATGAAAAAATGGAGGGAGACTTTCTGGTGGCCTTTATGGGAGCCAATGAGGTGCAGATCTTTCAGGAGCAGGAAGATCTTGAGGATTTGAAATTTGAGATAGAATTTGCAAATGAGAGACATGGCTTCTTTGACTACATATCAGACCAGATATACAGCTGCTCAAAAGAAAGAGGACTGGAACCGCTGAAGGACATAAGCAAAGAAAAGCAGAGAAGCGGCGGAGAACACATTCCTCAAAGATAAATGAGTATTTGTTAAGTGCAGTATGTATGATAATTTAGTGAGTTGTTTGCAGAAGATAAAGAAATTTGTAAGATTATTTTTAGAAAACGATCACAAAATGAACAAAATGTAATGGATATAATTAAACCAAGTTTTGGAAGAAAGGAGTATATAATTATGGCAGATAGTAATGTTTTAGCAGCACAAAAATATTTGAATGCGATGTTTGGAGGACACCCTAATTGGGTAGCACTGGAAGAAGATGGTATCACGGGTACAGCAAGTATGGAAGGAATTATACGTGCTTTCCAGATACAAAATGGAATTTCGAGTATAACAGGAACTGTAGGACCAATGACATTATCTGTTATGAAAAGCCTTCCTACGATTTCAAAAATGGATCCGGATGATACTCCAAGTGTGAATGTATGTTTGATTCAGTGTGCCCTGTTTTGTAAAGGGTATGCAGCCGGAGGTATTACAGGAATCTATTATACATCAGGCGTTGCTGCTGTAGAAAGTATGCAGGTGGATGCCGGGCTAAAAGTAACAGGAATAATTGATTGGAAAGTTTGGGCAGGACTTCTATCTTTAAATTGGTTTACTAAAGTATCCGGCGGAGATGATAACATCAGGCTTATACAGCAGCAGTTAAATAGTGACTGGTCGGATGTGATTGGAGTAGGACCATGCGACGGCGTGGCGTCTCGCCAAACTGTGTTGTCATTAGTAGGAGCTCTTCAGGCGGCAGAAGGCGTTACAACAGAATTGATCACAGATATGAATTCTGTTAATTTTGGTGAGGCTACAACAGACGCTTTCCCGGGAACACTGAAAAATGGACAAAATTCCGAGTATTATATCCCATTTAATAAAATTGCTCAGTATGGTTTATATTTTAATGGATATAATCCTGGAAGATTTGACGGTATATATGATTCAGGTACGGAAGATCAGGTTTCAGAATTTCAAGAATTTTATGCTTTGCTTGGTATAGGGCTGGTGACAAAAGGAGAAGTCAATGTTTCTACAATGAAATCATTGCTTACAAGTAAAGGCGACACGAATAGATCGGCAAAAGCATGTGACTGTTCAACGATACTTAATAGACAGCAGGCATTAGACTTAAAGGCAGCTGGATATACTCATGTGGGCCGGTACCTTACAGGTACAGTGGGAACAGAACATACCCCTAAGAATTTGACCTTAGACGAAGTGAAAAATATTGAGAATGCAGGTTTATCGGTATTTCCAATATATCAGGATGGTGGCTATGAACTTGAATATTTCAAGGATCCTTCACAAGGAAGCGTAGACGCTCAGGCTGCAATCCTTGCAGCAAAAAGGATAGGTATTCCAGAAGGAACTACTATATATTTTGCTGTGGATTTTGACTGTTATTCATATCAGATAGATACGTTTATCATTCCGTATTTCCAGCAGCTGTATATGGTATTCTATGGTACGCAAAATGATAAGAATTATAAAATTGGTATATATGCGCCTAGATATGTTTGTAGCCGTATCTGTGATCTGGGATATGCCAGCAGTTCATTTGTGGCGGATATGTCTACGGGATTTAGCTGTAACTTAGGCTATCCTATCCCTGATAATTGGGCTTTTGACCAGTTTTATGAGATGACATTTTCTTCTTCACCATCATTTCCGCTAGATAAAGATGCATATTCGGGAAGAGACACAGGCTTTAGTAAGTTTGATGAAGTTCCGGAAAAGACAGAGGAAGAAATTGAAGAAGAAAATATTCAGTCGCTGCTTGAAATTTCACGCAGTCAGTATGTCTACAACGTATTCTCTTCTATGGGGTACCTAGATAAAATTCTGACGGGAGGCTTTGAATACAATAAGGAGATACCTCTTGGTACAGTAACCACTGGGGAAGGGACTATTGAAGCTAAGGCAGAGATATCCACATCAATTTCAGATGAAACAGATTCTGCTTTTGAGATTAATGTTTCACTTGATAATAGTGGAAAATTAACAACAGAATGTGAAAGCCAGATCAATTCCGTTGCTGCTGAGCTGGAGAATAGTTCGCTTGGAGATGCAGACACGATAGTCAACAACATTAAAAATGTTGCATATTCTATTAAGACCGGAAATATTAAATATACGATCGGATCGGTTACTGCATTAAGTGCTGAATTCATGGTAACATTCAGCACACCAGATTTGCTGCCGCAGTATGAGGATATCAGCTCCGAAATAGAAATCTCTATAATAATTAAGGTTACATTAAATGGAGATGGCGGAAAGAAATTTAATGTGGAGGAATTTGCAACTATGGCCGGCTATGCGCTTGCTGCGGTTGCTGTTGTGGTAGTTGTATGCTATGTATTGCCTGAAGGGATACTTGCTACTTTGCTTGGAATACTATCTAGTGCAGTCGGTACGGTAGGACAAGTGATTATTGGAGTTGCAGCATAAAAAATAATATAATTATGGAGCTGCAGATAAATATGTAGTATTATTTATCTTATAAGGCGGCTCCTTAATTAGAAAATTTTTTACGGAGGAAGAAAGTAAAATGATTATAAAAACGGAAAATAATAATTTTGACGAAGAAGATATTCATAAGTTGGAAAATATTTTATCCCTTAACTACCTTAGGCCAATACAAACATCTGAGTCAAAAAAGAAAGCGCATACGGCAGTAATCGTTCTTACCCCACTGTTATATATATTCGCCGTTTTTGGGCTGGTAAGTAAGAACTATACGCTTTTTACTGTTGAGATTGTACTTGCGGTATTCTTTACGGCATGGCTGATCTGGTATTATACACTTGGCAAAAAAACACAAGAAAATTTGCAGAACATTATTGCAAATGCGCTTGAAAAAGGAAAAAATATCCAGTTGTCAGAAGAGGGGATTTCGGCAGATGCTCTCTATAAGTATGAAGATATCGAAACTGTCATTATATATGAACCGTTTTATTTCTGGATTACTAAAGAGAAGAAATTGATCATAATTAAAATAAATCCTGCGAAGGAGGAAAATATCAGATCCATTTTAGATAAACATCAGAATATTACAATAATCAAAACCGATAAACCATTCAATGTATATAAATATTTAAAGGACAGGCCGTGATCCAGCCTGTCCAATATGTTTATGTATCAATGGAAAAGTTCAAATAGATGACTTTATCATGCGGAGAGGAAACTCTCCGTTTTTTACGTGCCGGAAAGGAGGTGGTGCAGACCAATCATATTGTAGAAGACACAGAGTTTTATCATAGTGTAAGGGAGGTGGTTTCAGTCTTTAGATAATATGGACCAGAGATATTTCATGGTAGCTATGGATTCCGGTAATTTCGCATTGGAGCAATGGAAATGAAACGAATCTATAAAGAATAGGAGGAAATAAGTGAGTAATCCTAGGTAAAATGTGTAGCTACACCTCATGAAAAATGAGGATTGAAATATAGTTTGGTTAATTTTTGTGAGTTTGACAAATATGCAGCAAGGAGTTACTGTGCAATCCATGGCAGAGATGAAGCATTGAATCTGGGAGATATTACGAAGGTCGATGAGACTGCAATTCCCTCATTCAATATGATCTGCGGCGGATCGCCGTGTCAGGATTTTTCAAATGCTGGCAACCGAAAAGGCGCTGTTTGGACCTGCAGAAAATGTGGGCATCAATACAATCCGCTGCAAGTGCATTACAGTAAGCGTGATCAGTGTGAAAAATGTGGTTCCAGTGACATTGATAAAACACGTTCTTCCCTGTTGGTAGAGTGGCTGCGGATCATCCGTGGTACTAAGCCAACCTGGGGAATTTATGAGAATGTGAAAAATATCGTAGGAAAACAGTTTCGGGATACATTCCGACTGTTCGAAGAGGAACTGCAGGAATATGGCTACAATACATACTGGAGAGTACTGAATGCAAAGAACTATGGGATACCGCAGAGCAGAGAGAGAGTCTATCTTATCCTGATCCGGAAAGAGGAAGATAATGGGAAATTCCGTTTTCCTGAGCCATTGAATACAGTAACATGTATGAGAGACATTCTGGAGGATGAAGTGGATGAGAAATACTATCTGTCACAGGAAAAGGTCAAAAGATTAATCGAAGATATGGAGAACCGGAAGGCGCTGCTGTTTGAACCGGATGAGGCCGCTTTGGAAAAATGGGAAGCAAATGAGCTTCATATGGTCGGGCAGATCAATGAGCCTGGGAAATTTTCTCAGACAGGGCGTGTATATTCGTCAGAGGGATGCTGTCCTGCCTTAACTACTTGTTCCGGCGGAAATACGCAGCCGAAAATTATCCAAGTTGGCAGAGTGCATAAAGGGCAGTCCGGCGGTGTATATTCGCCTTTAGGTATTAGCGGAACGAACACCACAGCCCATACCGCTTTGATCGTAGAAAAGCGTATGGGTGCAATCCGTGGAAGATATCAGGAGGATGGTACGATCAAGCAAACGCTGGAGATCACGGAACCGTCTGACACTGCTCATACTTTAACTTCAGTGGCCAAAGACAATATTATCTTAGTCCGGGCTTTATCTCGGAAGGGATATGAGGAGTGTAAATGTAATGGCGTGGCAAATCTCTCCTTCCCGAAGACATTGAAAAATGGAAGGGTTATACAAAATGGAGACATCAGCCCTACGCTTACGACTACGCCTGGGGTGCGCAGGTTGGAATCATTGATCCGCATCCGCCGATTAACTCCCCTTGAGTGCTTTCGGCTGATGGGATTTTCGGATGAAGATTTCTGGAAAGCAAAAGAAGCAGGAATAAGCAACAGCCAGTTATACAAGCAGGCTGGAAATTCGATTGTTGTGGATGTTCTGTATTATACCTTTTTGGAACTGTATGTGGCAATGCCATACTTGTTTGATGATATAAGGCTATCATCATTTTTCAGTGGGATCGGGGCATTTGAAAAAGCACTGAAACGGCTGGAGGAAACAGTTAATCACTGATTGAAAAAGCGGAATCCTGAAACCGTGTAATGGTCCGGAAGAGGATCACCTTGGCAATTGGTTGGAAAAGAAGAATTGATTTACAGGTGGCTGAACAAGCTGCTTTTTTTGTGCAAAAGAATAAAGCAGATAGCACTTGCTGGCTACATGAAAATACAAAGTTTCCTGCTTGGAACATCGAAAATTTGCGTTTATGCGTTTGCTATCAGAATGGTGAGAATGATAGCAGAAGCAGAAAACAGAAGTGGATTATGTGATAGCAGGAAGAGAAAGTGGATAGCAGATTTCTTTCTTCAAAGAGGATTTCTGCTATCCATATTGAAAAAGTGATAGCAGTTTTTTATCATCCAGAAGCAGAAATTGATAGCAGGAAGGCAATTCAGATATCAGATTTCAATGATGGATATAAGTTCTGCTATCACATATAATTATCTGCTATCAGCCGGAGGCTGGGGGTTTTAGGGGGCCTTCCCTAACAAGATTGGATTTTGTACGGTAAAATCCGTATCTTGCAGAGGACTGGCAAGCCAGTCCGGACCGGCCTTTTGGTGTTCGTGAGCAGTAACTAAAATCCGGCCGCTGTCTGTAGACTGCATGGACCACGTATAAATATGGTGTCGGAACAGATGGCGACAGGTGAACTTTTATAGCAAAAGGAGGTTGAAAGAATAAAGGCAGATAAAAAAGAAAATGAATTTGGAGCCTGGTGTGAGCGTTATCTGGAACAATCAGGAATGGAATCTTATGAAATCTGGATCACACTATTACGGCGAAATCCAGAGAAAGAACCTGAGATTCTTACAATAGCAAGCGTAAATAAAATGAGTGAACTGCTTTTCCTCCGCTCGGGAATACAGGCTGTCATAAAAGAGAAATTTACTCCTTATCAATGCTGCAAAACAATCTACGATTATCTGGTGAACGGCTATGAGATCCAGCAGTTGTCTCCAAAATGCTGTGCTACTGTGTGGAATCATATATCATCTCGTGATCTCAGCGCCGGTGACAGCTGGACAGAAGGAGTGCGCTTATTTCTGTCTTATTGCAGACAGCATGATATTACACAAGATTACTTAATAAATAAGGTGACCGGATATGTAGAGAATGCAATCTACTATTTGGATGATGAACGTTTATCCAATAATAAAGTTCATAGCATACCTGCAATACCGGAAAAATTGGAACCAGGATTCGGATTTAAGGATGGCTGTGTACCTGTAAAAAGTCCTGAGTGGAAAGTGAAACAGACCGTAGCATTTCTGAGAGAATGTCACGCACTGTTGTATGCAAAAGAAGGCACAGATTTCGAGATTTCCTGTTTGATGTCTAAGCAAAGCCATGAGGGAAAGGCTGATTTTACCGCAGTTTTCGGGATAGAAAGCATGGCGATGGTGATTCAGAGCGGCCTGCAATCGAAAGAAATTTCTATGATAAATTCAGAAATCCTGTCCAGAAATATTTTACAAGATCTGAACGATGGATTCCATATGGAATATATGGCGACTTCCATGCACGCCCAGATGTGGCTGCATCTTTCATGGATGGGAGACAGAGAAAAGCAGTATTACAAAGCAGGCATACAAATTTATGCTGACTATTGCGTAGAACGTGACATCACGAACAGATTAATAGACGCTTATATGAACTGGGACTTTCAAATACCTGATTTTCTTCAGGAATGGCAGAGTATGAAAGAAAAATGTGCAAGTCAGGTATCAATGCGGCAGGACAGGAAGAGGTGAATGAATGGTTTATGAGCAGGAGCAAATAAAGGAAATAGCAGAGGAAGTTAAGCGCTTCATGCTGGAAAATCGTCTGGCAGAAGATTTCATAAAACACATATCTGGAAACCACAATAAAGGGAGGCCTGTTCCCAAAATGGAAGAATTCGTGGACAATGGCTGCCTGCGGTATGAGCTGATCTGTTTCCTGAGTTACAGACTTTCTATTATGAAGGACACGGAACAGAAAGACAGGGGAAGCCTTCTTGTTGAAGATCTGGAAATGATCAGCGATAGGACACAACGGATAGAACGGAACGAGATGGAACAGACTGCCTGGGATGTGGCAGATCTGCTGAAAGATGTAGACTATTTTAAATTTACCGAGTATGTGAAATGCATGGATGATCCCAGCGATCCGGTAAGACGGCTCTATATGGATCTGAAGATTCCGGAAAAACGGGCAGAGCTGGCAGATTATCTTCTGAAATTTACAGATACAGAACATATGGAAAAAATACGGAGTACGGCTGCAAAACTGGAAGACATGGACAGCAAAGTATTTCAGTCAGATAGTAAGAAAGAAGATCTTCGCAGGAGATGAAACGGACAAAAGCGAAAGTGCAGATAAAATCCAGAAAATTATGTTTATGATGGAGGATCATGAAAATGAAATATGGATCAGAAGATTTTGAACAGTTAAAAAAGACTGTCGGAGACTTTTTTCAAAACGGTCCGTTAGGCGATATCAGAGTCTATTGGTATATGATCTATCCCTATAAAGACGGGGAGGATCACTATCTGGATAAATTCTCTAAAGCAGACGTTAGAAAGAACGTGATCAACTTTCTATATGATAAGTGTTTTGGAAAAAGACAGTCGATAGTTAAAAAAACAGAAGCGTTGATCGGGGAGATATGGGATTACGGACTGCCGGATAAAGAGCAGGAGCGTGACGTGTTTCAGGCATTGGCGTGGGATACCACAATGTTCTTAAAAAATAACTGTTGCTGGGATTATGAACAGACCCGTGAAGTGGGGGAGTCGGATACAGACATGGTAAGAAAGACGTACAACTTAATCCGTACACCAGATGGCCGTGAGGAACTGTCCTGCCTTCTGAAAGGATATTTGGAAGATAAAAGTCTTCCGGTAAAATTACAGGTTGAATTAGAAGAGCTTCAGATGCGCCTGATGCATTGCCCGCCTCCAGAGCGCACGCCGGAGATCTCAATAAAAAATCCATATGAGTTGCGGTTTTATGTCCGGTGGATCCAGGAATTATCAGAAGCGTATTACACTCTTCCGGCGAAGATGTATCTCTATTTAACACAGCACAAGGTCCTGCAGGACTATATCGTTCCAAAATTTCAGGAATTCCGGTCTATGGCCTGTCATGAGGTTGTATCCGATATCATGGCATACATACAAAGCCGGGAAGAAGTTTATAAAAGCATGATGGCGGTTATGGGAAAAGAACATCTGGAACCGGGGGAAAGAATATCTGCACCGGACTGGAATTATATCAGGGACATTGAGCCGGGCTGTATTGAAGCGATCGCTATTGGGAAAGGCCTGTATTTAGGAGAAGCCTTAGATGTATTTTATGACAGCTGGCTTGCCCTGCAGCTGGAGCAGGGAAAAGAACGGCAATCGATCATGAATATCCGTCAGCTTACGGATATTCTGTGTGAGACAGAACCGGAACTTTTTCACAAGTATCAGTCACAGCCTGCAGTGCAGGAGCATGGGCTGGAGAAGCCTGCCCGGTTCAGATGATGAAAGTATCCGGCGGAAATAAAAGGAGGGATCATACGAAAAAGGAAACTATGAAATGCAGAAAAGAGATCCGGCTGACTTACGGGGAGCTGGAGGAATTGCAGAGACAGGCTGCGGAAATGGGTGTTACAGAATCCCAGTACCTGCGTATTCTGATCACCAACCGTCCCAGAGACTATCCGGGAATCCGACAGGAACTACAGCGTTTGAACAATGAAATCAACCATATCGGTGTGAACATCAACCAGATCACACATAACCATAACAGCCGGCTGTATTCCGAAGAGGATAAGCACCGGCTGTATGTGCTTATGAAAAATCTGAAGGATCTGACGCAACAGCTTGTTGCAAAACTGTAAGGTGACACATGGCGATCACAAAAATCCTGCATATGAAGCAGGCAAAATCAGGATATATGGCAAAACATCTGGCGAATGGCCTGAAATATATCATGGATCCGGATAAAACAGAGGACGGCAGATATATCGGCGGAAGTAATTGCTTCCCGGAGAACGCCCTGGAACAGATGCTTGAGACAAAACGGCATTTCGGCAAGCTGGATAAGCGCCAGGGCTACCATTTTATCATCTCTTTTGAAGAGGAAGAAATAACGGAAAATACGGCTTTTGAGCTCGTTGGTGAATTTGTCAAAGAGTATCTTGGGAAAGATTATGAGGCTGTATATGCCATCCATAATGATACAGATCATATCCATGGGCATATCATTTTCAATTCTGTCCGATGTACAGATGGCTATAAATATGATTATCCGAAGGGAGAATGGGAACATAGGATACAGCCTCTTGTAAATGATCTCTGTAAAAAGTACGGCCTGTCCGTACTGGATCTGGAAGAGATAAAGGAAAAAAGAAAACGCCGTCAGAAAGGAGAAACAGAAAAGCCGAGGCAGAAAAAGAAAATGTCTGCACGAAATCAAAGGATTAGACGGGATGTTGACCGTGCAGTCGAAGACGCAGAGACTTATGAAGAGTTTTTGGAGAATCTGCGCAGTATGGGATATGAGTTGTCCGGCAGAAAACATCTTGCCGTCAGGGAAACAGGTGCTGAAAGAGTGCGGCGTCTGGATCTGCTGGGCGAAGAATATACGGAAGAAATGCTCCGCTATAGGATCGAACATAGTTCTTATCCAGCTTCGGAAGCGGATCAGAACAGAGATAAACTGTTCTATATTTATATTCCGTACCGGAACCGCCATCTGACCAGATATCAAAAAGAATGTTTTATCAGGAAATACCGGGCCGGTAAAATCCGCAAACGTCCGGATGGCTGGAAATATAAGCGCAGTCTTCAGGAATTGAGAAGATTACAGGAAGAGTATCTGTTCTGGGCGAAGCATAACATCCGGTCAAAACAGGATCTTTATACTGCAATGGCAGAAGCAAAGGCAATGAGCGAAAAAATCCAGGAACAGCATAGGAAGCTGACTGGAGAAAAGAAAGACTATCAGGATGTGCTTCAGCTCTATAAAGAACTGGGAAAGTATCAAATGGAGGCAGAGCTGTATAAAGAGGGATATCAGGAATTCTCAGAAGAGGCTGGAGTTTATGAAAAGTTATGTGAGAAATTTGCAGAAGCAGGTTACACGGTAGAAGAGGCAGGAAAACTGGAAACAGATTTTCAATCCGGAGAGCAGAAGCTTAAAGAAAAGCGGAGAGAAGCAATAAAAGATAAGAGAACCGGGGAGCGGCTGCTTCATAAGGTCTATGAAAAAGAGAAAAAACGGGAGAAAGCAATAGAGAAGAAAAGATCGTAGGCTCGATAAGCTGACTAAGAGCCGATGGAAGATACATGAAGATAAGTGTTACATAATAGGGGCAGCAAAAATGATCACTGAATATTGAGATTCAGAGAAAGGGGATTGCATGACAATAGAAGAACAGCGTTATCTGGATGAGTGTAAGAAAGTACTGAAGCAGGAGCAGATAGAAGTCGTAATAATGGCGATGGACTATGGATTACAGATTCCGGAAATACGAAAGCTGGTACAGAGTAACCAGAGTGCAGAATGCATGAAAGAGATTGTCTTTGCCATGATGGAGGGGATCAGTGATGATGTCCTGGATTTTCTTTGCAAGAATGAGTTTAATCAGTACCAGATCAAAGAGATCCGGGAAGGTATTGCCCATGGCCTTTCGTTTGAGCAGGTAAGATCTTATGCGACAAAAGAGATGTCCGCTAATAAGATGAAAAAAATGCGGACACAGCTGGAAGAAACGATCAAGGAGAAAGATGGGGCGAAAGAAGACGACAGTGTGAAAGAGTATATGAAGAACCTGATGCAGATCATGGAAGACTCAATCAAGCAGTTTAAAGAAAGCAACGAACGCTTTGATGTCCTTTCCTCCCTTGTCAAAGAGCATGTGGTCGATGAAAAAAACCGGGAAATCCAGGACTTATATGAAAATCTGAAATATAAGGACAAGAGTATTCAGGACCTGCAGCATAAGATAGAGGAACGGGATGAGACAATCGCTGACCTTCAGGCGGCATTATCCAGCAAGAAGTCAGAAGAACATCAGCGGCCTGCCGTATCTGCAGAGCCTCAGGGCAAAAAGGAAGAGATCCTGCTGGAGCCTGATATGCGGGCGGACCAGAGACGGCAGACTTTGAAAAAGAGAATGTTCGGCTGGTTTGCGTTACGTGATAATAAGATCCCTAAAGACGTTTTAGAGAAGATCATGGAAGCGGACCTTTCTACCGAACAGCTGGAAGAGGTGCGTAAATGTATGGAAAGCGGTCTGAACGATCAGGAAATCTCCCGTGTGATCGCAAATAACCCCTCCCCGGAGAGGATGCAGAAACTGCGGGAGATTCTTCTGCTTATCCGGAATAGAAGGGAAGGTGCTTGATATGTTTGCAATAGAAAATGTTGAGATGACATTTCCGCTATTGGAAGAGATTGAAAAAGATCGTCCCTGCTTCAGCCAGAGAGAAAAACAGATGTTATATCGGATCGCATTCCATAAAAAAGATTTTGGAGAGGTACAGCGAATCATCATGCAGGCTGCCGTTCCGCATTTAACGGAGCAGGAGAAAAATCAGATTCTGTCTGCACATGAGGAGAGCCTTCCAAAACCGCCAAGTCCGGCAGCAGTGCAGATCGAAAACTATATTTTTCAAATGCATCACATGATCTATGAAAAAGAAAAAGCGAACCATAAGCTGGAAGAGGTGCTAAAACAGAGCGGCTTGGAGAAAGAACTGGATTTGTTAATTGCGGAAGCACAGAAACACCCCATGAGTATGATACAAAATAACGGAACTGTCAGGACTGGCAAAGCAATATAAAAAAGGGGGAGTCATATGAGCGAATTACAGGATGCTGCGCAGATCATCCGGGTTACGTTTGAAGGCACAGAGATTCTCATGAAACTGGGCAAAGCAAATATAGACTTTGTAAAAGGAGTATGCGCCGTCTTTATCAATATGTTGCGGCAGGAAAAACTTGCAGGAAAGACTTCTGTGAAAAAACTCCTGAAGTCCGGAGGGGATCTGCAGGTATATAAGTTTGAAACGAAGGATCTGTCTTTAGTAAAGAAACTGGCGGATCAGTACGGAATTTTGTATGCTGTTTTACCGGACTTGAATAAGTCGGATGGAATGAGCGAGATTTTGTTCCACTCTCAGGCGGCCCCACGAATCAAGTCCATCATGGAGCAGGTACAGAACTCAAAGATTGAGTCACTGGATGATTACTATACGAATGCGGAACCGGAGGAAATGGAGAAGATGGTGCAGGAAGCGGAAAAAAAGTCCGGGATTCCAAAAGAAAATGAGTACCGGGTTGCCGCCGAAGAGATTGCCAAGAATCCGGGGATCAAAATAAGTGATGTGCGTTCTCGGCTGAATATGACGTGGATGGAAATCTGGCCGATTGTAAAGCACATGGAAGGCAACGGGCTGGCTGAGATCGGAAAAGACGGGACTGTGAAAATGAATATGGATATGGAGCAGTTCCGGGAGTTTACCGATTCCCAGCAGTGGCAGGCATGGTTTGGCAAACAGGAAGCCGGTCAGAGGAGTGGAGCGGACTCTTCTATTTCTGCGGAGAAGCTGGAAGAAATCAAGAGGATTCAAAAGCTGTCCAAAGACAATCCGAAAGTCAACGGGATCACAATTGACCGGAAGATGGTAGTCGAAGAGACGGAAAAGAGTATCAAGACCAGGATTCCGTATAAGAGTGATGAATTTATCTGGCTTAGAAAATCGGAGATCGCCTGGATCAATGATGATAAGACGATTCTCGCCAATCTAGAGAAAGAGAAAACCTATCAGGTGGTGGACCGGGACAATAAGCCTGTGCGCCGTCCTTCCGGCCAGCAGCTGTATGAACAGAGTTATGATCCGGTAAACCGGGAGCAGATCCGGCGACAGCAGGAAAACCAGAGAAAACGACAGAGACAGCGCAAGAAGAAACAATATCAGCAGACACAGAGATCTCTGGAAGCAGCCCGCAGAAAGTTAAACGGCAGAGGAGGTAGATAGCGTAGAACCGAATAGAAAAAAGAAGACCTCTCCATGGTTTCTGATCATTGGAGGAATATTTGCGGCTTATGCCGGTTATCTTTTAAGCGCCTGCTATAAGCCGGGGATGGATTTTAACTATTTTATGGAGCGCCTCAACATTGTAACAGGAAAACCATTTGCAAATTACTGGAACGTGTATTCCCTGAAAGCAATCGTAGGTGCTGTTTTTGTATATGCGATCGGGATGCTGATGTACCTGACAAGCCGGCGGAACTATATGCCGGGGAAAGAGTTTGGTACAGCAGTCTTTGCAAATCCGAAACAGGTGAATAAAGATCTTGCGGATAAGGAAGAAGGCAGGAATCGAATCCTGTCTCAGAATATCCGTATGTCAATGGACACCAGAAAAACGAGATTGAATTTGAATTTTTTAGTGATCGGGGGTAGTGGAGCGGGAAAAACTTTGTTCATGGTGAAACCAAATTTGATGCAGCTCACCTCTTCTTTTATCATTACAGATCCCAAAGGGGAAATCGCAAGATGCTGTTCCGGATTTCTGATCGCCCACGGATATCGTGTGCGGATCTTGAATCTGGTGGAAATGGAGCATTCAAACGGCTATAATCCATTCCGGTATATTCGCTCCGAAACAGATATCGTGAAGCTGATTACGAACCTGATTGCAAATACGACGCCGAAAAATGCGCAGGCAAATGATCCCTTCTGGGGTGCGACACGTTCCATAGTGAAAAGCTATGGCCTGAGAGCGGTGCCCGTCTGATCAGGCACACTCACAGAGAACTGGTATTCCGACAGGCAGAATGATGGGGTAACGCTCGGAAATGCCTGCTCTGATACTCCGGTATGCGTCTGAAAATGCAACTTTTCAGTGGTATAACGCCCGGTGAAGTCGGCTGAATACATCTGCTGTATAGAAATATGGGGCAAAGCAAGCCAGAGGTGGCTGTGGATGATAGGCCGGGAGTCTATAAAATGCTCATGGTGAGTATTCTATGTTGGGAACATGGATGACGAACAACTGAATGTACGGGTCTATAAGGGATGTCGGGAGAAATGCCCGATGCTGTGTGGCAGCGTATGTGTGGTAGAGTAAGATTCCCAGATATGAAATACCACGGTATATTACAGGTATATCCAAGCATACAGGCCCATAGGGAGCACCTAAAAGCATATGTAAAGATAGGAGTACCGGAACGTGGAATCATCAGGACATGTAATAACTCGTTGCAGAGGCATGGTATCAGGGAAACAGGTCAAATTGTATAAGGAATCTGAAGGAACCTGATTTTATCTGATTGAGAGCGACGGCACAGTACCGTTGAAACCATAGATAATATGGCGGAGGGATAGCCGTCAGCCCGTATATGTTGTTAGGAAGAAGCGTATATGGGTGGAAAGCCGTGTGATTGGAAACTTTCATGCATGGTTTGAGGCGGGGGAAAACTTAGAGATCACATCAAAGAGTGACCTATCGTGAACGGTGTCTACTCTGAGCTGTCAGAGGTGGCACGCATAAAAAGCAGAATCCCTGTATTTACAGGCAATCTTCCTATATGTATGGAAAGAATGCCCGCCAAAAGAGCGGAATTTCCGTACTGTTTTAAAACTGCTGAATGAAGCAGAGGTCAATGCGGATGGTTCGCCTTCTGAACTGGACCGTAGATTCCGAAGGCTGGAGCGAAAAAAAGGAAGCTCCCATGCGGCAGTGATCCAGTATAATAAAGTGGTTCGTGGTGCGGGAGATACTGTAAGAAGTATTATCATTAGTGCAAATGCAAGACTGGGGATTTTAGAGAATCCTCAGATCCTCCGAGTCCTGGACCGGGATGAAATGGATATTGAAGAGATTGGAACGGGAGTGGATGGAGACAAAAATAAAAAAACAGCCCTGTTCTGCGTGATCCCGGATTCAGATAAGAGTTATAACTTCCTTGTAGGAATGCTGTACTCCCAGATCTTTCAGGAATTGTATTATCAGGCTGATTTTAATTACAATGGGCGGTTACCCGTTCATGTAACTTTTATGCTTGATGAGTTTGCAAACGTTGCGCTGCCGGACGACTTCTGCTCACTGCTGAGTACTATGAGGTCCCGGGAAATCTCTTGTATCATTATCATACAGAATCTTGCTCAGATCAAGGCTTTATTCAAAGATACCTGGGAGACAATACCGGGTAACTGCGATACGCTTATTTATCTGGGCGGCAATGAGCAGTCCACGCATAAATATGTCAGCGAGAGTCTGGGAAAAGGAACCATTGATAAGAGGAGCAGCGGTGAAACAAGAGGACGGAACGGGAGCAGTTCCCGGAATTATGATGTTCTCGGACGAGAGCTTCTCACTCCGGATGAGACGAGAAAACTGAAGAATGATCAGTGTATCGTTCTGATCCGTGGCTACGATCCGATCATAGATCGTAAATTTGATACATTTAAGCACCCTCTGTTTAAAGAGACAGAGGACGGTGGAGCACCACCCTATGTACACCGCATTGAAGACACACAAAATACTGAGAACGTAAAATTATTAAATGAGGAGTCTTTAGCGTTCTATAAAAGAAAAAAGGAAAACGGAGAACCCGTGCATATCCTGGAGCTTTCTGCGGATGAGCTGTTTGCAGCAAATCCGATCCCAGAGAAGATTTTCTCTAAAAATGAACTGGAAGAGAATCGGAAAGCATCCAGACCACATGTAAAGGAGGTGATGGAGAGGACAGAGGATAATTCTCAGAAGAGAAGCAACGAAAATACTACAGGCAGAGGCGGAAAGGCAGTGAGAATGCCTGAGGAAGAAGCACTATTTGAACTTCTTTCTAAGAATCCGTACAGTCCGGATCAGCTTGAAGAGATCCGCCAGGCAATCGGAGCCGGAATTCCGTATAAGAATGTCCTGGCTATTGCGGATATTCATAATACTGCAGAACAGATGAAAGAACTCCGTCAGAAATTTACAAAGGATACAGCCAGTTAAAAAGGTAGATTTATGGGAACCCGTGGTTATGCACACGCAGAGCGGGTTTTCATAAACCTGCCTTTTTGCGTGTGTGAGTTGCAAAATAGGAGAATTTGTATATATATGAAAGGATTATTTAAAAAAGAGAATGTAAAGAAACTCATTGCACAGGCATCAGCAGGAGCGGCGGCAGCAACCCTGTTTTTCGTTCAGCCGGTCATGGCTTCATCAGGCGTTGATTCTGTTACGCAGCCGCTTACAAATCTTAAAACACTGGTCATCAGCATTATCGGTGCGGTAGGTGTCATTATCCTGGCGAAAAACGTCATGGAATTTGCCCAGGCTTATCAGCAGCAGGACAGTTCTTCCATGAACAGTGCGATCAAAGGTATCGTAGCCGGTCTGATCATGGCAGCTATTTCGTCTGTACTTGCTTTTCTCGGGATCAGTTAATTCAGCTTCATCTCAAAGAATCAGAAACCGAAAACAGGACCGCAAGGCACAGGTTCTTCGGTCCTCAACCTGAAAGAAATGAGGTGAAGTGGAATGTTTAGCCTGGGAGAAGCAATACTGGCGCTTCTGGAAATCGTATTTGGTTTCTGGAATTCGCAAGTCTCCCTTGTTTTTGAACTTTTAGGACAATCCCCTACAGGCTTTAAGGATGGCGGCCCCTGGTCGCTGGTAGAAGGTGTTGAACCCCTCTTTGTCGGGATCGGTTCGGCACTTGTTGTACTCTTTTTCGTGATCGGATTCTGCTCGGAAAGTGTTGATATCCGGGAGGAAATGCGCTTTGAGGTAATCCTCCGTATGCTGATACGGGTGGCAATCTCTCAGTGGATGGTCTCCTACAATGTAACGATCATGAAAGCCCTCTTTACATCCTGCGGTAATCTTGTCGGGCTCTTGGGGGCGAACCAGAGTGTAGAGCTGGTGATCGACCCGGAGCAGGCAGAGGTTATCAAGGATTTGGGGTTTGGAACAAGTATCGTATTCCTGATCCTGGCTGTATTTTTGTCCCTAATCGTTATCATCTGCGGTTTTTTCCTGCTGTACAACGTGTATTTCCGATTCCTGAAGATCATGGTCATTGTACCCTTTGGAGCAATTGCAAGCAGTACACTGGCTGGAAACCGGGGAATCAGCAATACCTTCGTAAGCTATATGAAATACTTCATCAGTGTAGTGTTTGAGGCAGTCACGATGGCGTTGGCAATCCTTCTGTGCAATCAGTTCATCAGTTCCGGCCTGCCGGCATTTACAGGAGATTATGAAGATTGGGCGAAGACGTTGATCTATTTGGGCGAGATGACATTTACTGTGGCACTGACAGTCGGAACTGTAAAGGGAGCGCAAAATCTTACATCAAGGGCGTTAGGACTCTAGGAGAAGAACGGATGGAAAAATTTAAAGAAATCTATTTTTATATCCAGACAAAAGCATATAAGGCGAATACGGATGAAAGGGCAGATCCTGAGATTGCGCAGCGTTTTTATGAAGAGACAAGGGAGATATTTTGGAATCTTGGGTTTACTCTGGGACGTGACTATGCGCTGAAGGAAAACTCATGTTTACAGATTGGTGTCATGACGTTTCGGGGAAATCTGAAAGAAGCACTGATACCGGAAGTAGAGCAGGCATTGAAAACAGCAGAGACGTTCCATTATAGTCACTACAATGATTACGGGGATACATTCCTTCTGTCGGAGACTGAGCAGGAAACTTATTTTCAGGATCATCTGGCAGATTATGAAAAAGAGGTTCTTGAAACCTTTAAAAGCTGCCGTGACATGGGGCAGGGCCCTTGGATGGAGCGCCCTTTAATCACTCTGGAAAGCGATATTGTTTTGTGCAGAGGATATCATACGGAGAGCCTGTATCTCAAGCGTTTTTCTGAAGTGACTGCTGATATGGAAGAAAAGGGCTTATTGATCCAAAAAGAAAAAAATGGAGAACCTCTCTATTCACTGCCGAAACCAAAGAGCAGATCTTCTATATTAAAGGCTGCAGGAAAGCCATATCGTTAGAAGAATCAGACTAGGAAATAGAAGGAGGCTGATTGATGAATAAAGCAGGGAAAAAAGAAATGGCCGTTGAATATACGGTTGCAGGGGAGAAGGAGTGTATGAATGTATGGATGGAGATCGGAGCATATCAAAAAGATGGGAACATCCGTATCGCTCTTTACAGCAGAGAAAACGGCGGCGAGGCACCTGTTATGGAGCTCACGGAAGATTTTGGCGTGCCGCTTAGAAAGAATCTGGCATTTCTACAGGAGGGAATGGCAGAAGGGGAAGGATATGCTTTCCTGCAAAAATATGAGCTGGGATATCTGACAGGCGAAGCGGGCCGCTGCGGGGTTCGGGAGAGCCAGGTCTTTGAATTCCGGGAAGAAAAACTAAGGGAGCTGGACCCGGAAGGGTATCAGCGGTTTGAGAAAATTTACAATCAGCGGGAAAAGGAGCCGGTTCAGGAAATGCCGGACGAACTTAAAACAGGGATCTTCCGCTGGGACTATGGAGATACAGAGATTGCTCTGTATGTTGCATCTTACCAATACGGAAATAGACTGTATGTAGAGATGTTCAGCCGCTGTGAGGATGGAGTGGACGGCTGGGAACCTTTTGATGATCTGACGGTAAATCTTCCAGGTTATTACTTGGAGCCGGATGAGGCATATATTTGCGCCGATTTCTCTGAGGATAAGATAAATTTCATTACGGATTACGGTCTTGGAGAAATACTACCGGAAAAAGGACATTCCGGAATGGAGGAGTATAGCCTTGTAAAATTCAATCTGGAAAAACTGGCGGAATTTGATCGGGTCGGGGTTGAAAAATACTGTGCCAGCCATGGGATCGATCCGTCCCGAAAGCAAGAGAGCTTATCCCGCAGCGAAATACAGAATAAACAAAGATAAAGAATGACTTAAAATTAAAAAAATCTGGAAGAAAGGAGAAGTGATGGGAAGATTGCAAAGCTATACTAGGCGCTCTTTCCGTCCGAGTGCAAAATCATATGGATATCGAACTGAGCGAAGATTTTCAGTACTATAAAGAGAGTTTCATTTTAGGGCTGACAGTGAAACAGGCTATTTTCAGTATTCTTGCTCTTGGCACTGGAACCGCTATCGTTCTGCTCCTGTATAATAAGATCGGTATTACACTGAGCTGTTATGTAGCGACACCATTTGTCGTTCCGCTTGCTCTGACGGGATTTTATAACTATCATGGCCTGTCGTTCTGGCAGTTTGCCTCAAAATTGATCCGTTATTCTTTTTTTAACCGCCCTCTGGTCTATTGTTCTACGGAGTCATTGGCAGAACTGAAAGAAATATTTTTAGAAGATAGCCAGGAAAAAAGAATCATACAGGAAAAAGCTGCGAAAGAGGAGAAGAAAAAAGAATCACGCAGGGAAAAGATGAAAAGAAGACAAGGAAGAGAAGACGAGAGGAGAAAAAAGAAAAGAAAAAGAACAAAAATGGAATCAAGATCATGATCACAGCTGCTCTGCTGCTTGCCTGGGGAGCACTGGCGGCAGCTGTATATTTCTATTACTTTTATTAGAGAATTAGGGATAGTCTGATATAAATGCGGGGAAACCCGCATTCCCCCTTCCCCGGGAAGAGGGAGAACGAGTGAAACATTTGGCAAAGGCAGATGGCGGATGCTGAATGTTTTCTGGTTCTCCATCTGCCTGAAAGGAGGATATGTATTGTCAATTTTTTCTGACAAATTTGAACAGTTAAAGAAGGCAGATAAACCAGTAAAATCACCTGAGTATTTACAGCAGGTCATGGGATTTACCCGTATCTCCAGAGACGGGATCTTTGAAATATCCAAAGGAAGGTATTCTAAAACATACCGGTTTCTTGATATCAATTACGTTACGGCAGGATCAGAAGAACAGGTTCGTATTTTGCAGCAGTACTGCAAGACCATGAATGCGATTGATGTCAATTTTAAGATTACGATCAATAACCGTAATAAAAATATGCAGGAATTCCGGGAGAATGTCCTGTTGAAGCATAAGGATGATGATTTTGACTGGATCAGGGATGCATATAATAAGATCACGGAGAACCGGATTTTGGAAGGAAAACAGGGGATTGAGCAGGAACGTTACCTGACCGTCTGCGTAGAGCGGAAAGGGTATGAGCAGGCAAAAGCGTATTTTGCGACATTTGAGGCTACCTTGAAACAGAATTTTGCAGAACTGGGTTCTGCAATCGAACCGTTAAACGCAAAAGAACGTCTCCGTATCCTGTTTAACTTTTACCGGATGGGGGATGAAGAGAACTTCCACTTCAACTTCAGAAAATGCCTGAAGAGAGGGGGAGATCCCCGAAATGACATTGCCGGCGGGTATATGAAATTCTATCCCGGTTATTTTGAGACGGACCGGAAAAAATGCCGTGCATTGTTCATAAAGAAGTTTCCAGCTTCACTGCCGGATACATTTATCAATGAGATCACGAATCTTCCTGTACACAGCATGACTACCATTGATATCGTGCCGGTGCCGAAAGACCTGACCAACCGAATCCTTCAGAAAAAGTATCTGGGGATTGAAAATGATATCCTGAAACAGCAGCGTGTCCGCAATAAGAACAATGATTTCTCTTCGGATATCTCCTATATCAAGAAGGTTCAGAAAGAGAAAATTGAGGGCGTCATGGATGATGTCCGTGAGAATGACCAGAATCTGTTCTACGTGGGTGTCAATATGATCGTGATGGCGGACACTAAGGAAGAGCTGGAAAGCATTACAGAGACACTTCGGAATATGGGAAACGGGCGGATGTGCCAGATTGAGCCACACTACTATCAGCAGATGGAAGCCCTCAATACGGTACTGCCGGTGGGCGGCCGGCAGGTGTCCACACTCCGTACCATGCTGACAAGAGATATTGCAGCGCTGCTCCCATTTAATGTCCAGGAGCTGAATGAAAAAGGGATCTGTTACGGGATCAACCAGGTATCCCACAATCTGTGCATAGCGAACCGGAAAAACCTTGCCAATGGAAATGGTATGGTGTTTGGTATCCCCGGCAGCGGAAAATCTTACTTCAGTAAGTCTGAGATGCTGCAGGTATTCCTGGGAACGGACGACGACATCCGTGCGACTTGTTGCCGTACAATTTTCTCTGTGGGATAAATCTGCCTGCATAGAAGCCAAAAACGGCGGCTGGATTGATTCAGCTAACTGATATTCCGAGGAGTGGAATGATGGGGTAACGCCCGGAAACGCTCCCCTTGATACTACGACGTGCAGAGGCGGTGTAAAACGCTGTATGTACGAAGCTCGTTGAAGTCGGCAGAGAGACACCGAAACATTCAGTTGTCGAAAGCTGTCCAGAGGTGGATGGTGTGTCCTATATGCCGGAGGTCTATAAACTGTCTATGATAAGGATAGCTGTGGAAACAGGAGACGAACAGCCGAGTGTACAAGTCTAAAGAACAATATGGCAGAAATGTCATACTCGCTTTGCGGGGTATGTGAGGTAAAGTAAGATTGGATGTTATGAAATACCTTACAGTGTTACAGGCACTGTCACGCATACAGGCTTAAAGGCTGTATCTAAGGGCAGGATGAACAGATAGGAATATCGGAACAAGGGAAGGTCAGAACACAGAGTGTTTACACACGGCGAAGTGTTAGCAGGGAAATCGGCGGATATCCGTATAACCTGTTTTTATCTGGCTGAAAGTGGAGCCAACGTATCGATGAAGGGGTGATAATAAGCCGTGGAGAGATAGGCTCTAGTCAATCAGTAAGAAATTACTGATGATGGAACGCCGGATGAGGGGAAACTCTCATGTCCGGTGTGAAGTGGGGGAAAATCCGGAGATAACATCAAAGGATTACCTATCACTATTCGTGGTCGATCCGACACTTGAATATTTTGATATTGCAGAAGCCCTGGGAAACCAGGCGGCGATCATCAATCTGTCTACCTACACATCAAATTACATCAACCCTCTGGACATGGACGTCTGGAGCCTGGATCTGAATGACTCTCAGGGAGCGATCCGGGATAAGGGAGAGTTCATGCTGGGGCTGTGTGAGCAGTGTTATGGGGACAGCCTAAACAGCAGGCACAAATCTATTATTGACCGTTGTGTGCGTAAACTGTACATTGACATTGCAAAAAGCCGGGAGAAACATATCCCGACGATGGGAGAATTCTATGATCTTTTGCTGGAACAGCCGGAGCCGGATGCGAAGGATATCGCATTATCCCTTGAGCTTTTTGTCAATGGCTCCTTAAATATTTTCAATAACCATACAAATGTCAATGCGCAGGCACGATTTGTTGTATATGGGACCAGGGATCTTGGAAAAGAGCTTGGTGCGATTTCTACCCTTGTTATGCTGGAGAATATCAGCGCAAGGATTGCAGAAAACGCAAAGATCGGAAGGGCTACCTGGCTTTATATCGACGAATTTCATACCGTACTGGATAAAGAATACAGTGCAAAGTATCTGTATACCTTATGGAAAAAGGTCCGGAAGCTGGGCGGTCTCTGTACCGGGATCACTCAGAACATCGTTGATATGCTGCAGAACTATACGGCAGTTACCATGCTCGGGAATTCAGAGTTTATTGCTCTGCTGAAACAGGCGAATGTAGACAGCCTGGAACTTTCCCGTGTGGCAGGAATCCCGCAGTCGCAGCTGCGGTTCGTGAATAACTCACCTTCCGGAACGGGAATTATAAAATATGGGAATGTCTGCATCCCCTTTGACAATAGGATGAGCAAAGAAGAGAATCCAATTTATGCACTGTTCAATACGAACCTGCATGAAAAAGTGCGGGATAGATCTAAAAAAGCTTTTGAAGATGAATATACAGAAGGATAAAAACAGAGGACAAAGAATGTCTGGCTGCAGAAATGAAAAAATGTGAATAGGACAAATAGAAAAGAATGTCAAACGCATATGTCTGGCATTCTTTTTTATCTGCTGATTTTATTATGAAAAAGAGGTGATTTGCGTGGAATCAAGTTTGTTCGTACCTATAGGAGAACAGGAACATCTAAAAGAATTCTTTGAGGTAATGAGAGACAATGGAAAAAAGATGCAGGCAGAAGATATGGAACGCTTATTTGACTATATAACAGTTCTCCAGCGAGATCTGAAAGACGCAATCGAAGAAGTGGACTATCTTCGTGACCAGATAGAGGAAATGCAGGATCAGACATTAAAAGCAAAGTTTGAGAACATCCAATGGGCGGTGCATGATTCTATGCACAATGCATGGGATCAGATCAAAGGAGTAAAAGAAGAGTTTACAGCGCAGATTCAGAATGCGGCAGCGGTATGTAAAAGAAAAGGAGTGCAAGCCTTGGACCATGCTCTGGATATGACGCATATTCAAGAGGGGTTAAGCCGCTTAGAAATCCTTTTAAGCAAATCGGAGGAATCTATGAGCCGACGGCAGGAAAAAGTGGAGCGGGCTGCAGGGGAATTACATGAGGTTAAAGGACATTTAAAAAATGTTGGAAATATTGTACGAGGGAGAGAAACAGAAAGTATCGGAGAAATGGACCGCTCAAAAGGTATATTGGCAAAAATAGAAAAAAGCATGGAGTTCTGCAAGAATCTGATTTCTGGTATGAAACAGAATCTGCTCCGGGCAAGAGCACACTTAGTTCATTTCCAGTTATCCTCTAGAAAAAATGAAGGAGAAAGAGTGCCATCAACGCAGGAGATTATGCAGGAATTAAGTGCGTCTGCAAACATGGAGTTTGCAAAGCCAAAACGAACTCAGGAGGTACGAGCATAAAAATATGGATGATGAAAAAAAGGAAATGACCTTTCAGCAGTTCTTATTGCTTCTGGAGTTTCTTCCAGATGGGGTATCCTTAGAAGTGACATGGGGAGAAAACGCAGATGGAGCAAATGAATGAATTAAAAGTAGTCAGTATTCGTCTGGTCGATGAGCCGCCCCTGTTTAGTAAACGGGAGCTGACCTCGCCCAAAGCAGTATTTGAGTTTATGGGGCAAGAGTTACAAAAATATGACAGGGAGTTTTTTTGCGTCCTGAATTTGAAGTCCAATAATCAAGTCATCAATATGAATGTAGTGAGCGTTGGCACATTGAATACAGCACTGGCACATCCCAGAGAAGTGTTTAAATCAGCAATACTGTCAAATGCAGCCGGAATCATGCTTCTTCATAATCACCCATCCGGGAATTGCACTCCAAGCCGTGAGGATTGTCGTGTTACTAAAAGAATGCTGGCGGCTGGGGAAATTATGGGGATTCCGGTGATGGATCATGTTATTGTCGCTGGAAATGATTATTATAGTTTCCTAGAGAATGAGAACATAATAAAAAAGGATGGAAATTATGGAGAAAATATAGCAGAAAAATTCGTGCCACAAAGGGAAAGAGCACGTTGATATTGCTGTTTTTTACCGTTATAATTTGTTCTTAGAGGAAGGTGAATTATGGCGGTATCTAGTTACAATAAATATTTACGACAGCTTTTGGGAAAATGCGAATGTATTCTTGCCTTTGATACAGCGGCTGACTATCTTGGTTTGACAAATGGCGGGCAACGAGCCGTTGCACAGATCTATGTTAAGAAGAAACAGGATGTAGAAGAAACTGAGCAGACTGTGCTTCAATCTTTTGATCAAATCGAATATGAGATGTGCTGCGGTCTGTTATGTACCACTGTAAATCAAACGATTATGGATTTGCTGGAGCAAAACGGAGATGAGCAGATTATTGTGGAAAGCCTGGCTAATTATTATGAAGAGCATGGAAATACATTTAAAGGTTTGCAAATACCAGAACATTTGAAAGAACGGTTTGATAAATATAGCGGCTGGGCAAAAGAGTATTATGAGGAGTAAAACGACAGCTGAGGAATATTAGCAGCTGTGGCTGCATGAAGGTGAAAATCGCAGGAAAGCGCTACTTGTGCGTTGACGGTATCTACATATTTTGGGTATAATGAAAAAAAGGAGGTTGCCTATGGATATAAAGATTTTAGATGAATTGGTTGCCGGAATCCTTGCTATCATGAAGCCGTCTGTTGTGCGGATCGTTCTCTATGGATCAGTGGCTCGTGGAACAAATACAGAAGAATCAGATGTAGACGTGGCTGTTCTTGTGAAGGGCCAATTAGATAAAGAAATGGAAGATAAACTTTCCGACCTTGTGGTAGATATGAATCTAAAATATGATAAGGTTTTTTCTGTCATTGATATTGATTATGAAACCTTCCGAAAGTGGGAAGGGGTAACGCCATTCTATCAGAATGTGACGAAGGAGGGAATCGTATTATGGAAGGCAGCTTAAAAGATTTATCTCAGTACCGTTTTTCCTGTGCAAAAGAAAATCTGGAAGCTGCAAAAGTATTATTGCAGGCTGGGCAGTTTAAGTCTTCAGTAAACAGATCCTATTATGCAGTTTTTCATGGACTGCGTGCGGTTACCGCACTTGATAAGTTTGATTCCAGTAAGCATTCTGGCGTGATCGCTTATTTTAATCATACTTATGTAAAAGAAGGAATTTTTGATAAGTCAATTTCCAAACTGGTTGATACCTGCTATCGTTTACGGGAAAAAGCGGATTACCAGGATTTTTTCATAGTATCGAGAGAAATGGCCCAGGAGCAATTAGAAAAAGCGGAAAAGATTTTACGGATGTTAGAACCATATTTAAATCAAAAGTGGGAAACACTTTAGAATTTTAGTATTAAGAAGCATTATCGCTGTGTGATAGTGCTTTTTTTATTGCCTGAAATCTTGAAAGGAGGGCATGTGTGGAAAAAAGTAAGATGGGCGAGAATGCCGCCAATAACGTTGAGATCTCCTTTTATACGGCTGAGTGTATGGAGTTTGTCCGGTACGGGGAATACAGGGAAGGGCTGGGTACTTTGGAAGAAGCCTTGAAATATTATGATGAGATTCCCCCAGACCGCCTGAATGCGGTAAAGGGGATCGGCATTCATGTGCATGATCCGAAAGAAAACGGATTTATACAGGAATTTCCTCTGATTATGGGAAAAACTTTGGATCTTGATTTGTTGAGGGAGATTCATGGGATCAGCCGGTATCCGCAGATCCTGGAAATAGCGAAGTCACTGGCAAAGCAAAGAGAGGATATCACTGTTGTGGACAGCCACGGGATTCTTAAAGAAACGGAAATTACAATAGGAGCTTCCGAGCTGGCAAAGAGGATCAATGACTTGCAGAGAAAGATCGATCCAGACTTTTATTCTCAATTTTATCCGGATACAGAAAAGCAGGAGAAAAAGGTCATGATGAAGCTTTTAACAGAGGATGGCAGGAAAGAGTATCTGTCCTGGCTGAAAGCTGGTCATATGGTCCTTCAAAATGAAGTCAGGGCTGAGGCGGAGGATATTTCCCGGCTGTTGGAACATGCGCAAATCCAGTGGCCGGAGATAATGCCGCCATTTGTGTTTATCTGCTGGAGCGAGACCTATGAGCTGGAAGATGGAGATGTGATCCCGTTAGAGGAGGCAGATCCAATCTTTGAACGTCTGGACCGGACAAGGGTGAAAGAAAATAAAGAAAATGATACAGGAGGGTATGATAAGACTAAATTTGTAATCTACTATCAGATTAACGGAGAGCCATCGACTTATGAAGGCCGGCAGGATTTTGGAGACGGTGACGGCAGCCTGATTGAACATATCGAAGGCTTTGCAAAATATTATCTGGAGACAGAAAGCGGCCGGCAGCTTTTGAAAGATATGGGAGAAGAAAGTGGCCGGGCTATGCAGGAGGACTGCGAATATATCCGGGACGAGCTTCTTCCCTATTTAAAATATCACTGTAATCTGTATGCGATTGAAAAAGCACTGCTTGAAGAGCAGAAAGCGGAGGAAAAGATTCCAGTGGTGACAGACCGGCAGGAAGCCCGGAAAGAGTATCAGAGGGATATGCTGGCAATTATCCAGGAAAGCAGGCGGGTATTGAACCAGGGTGGAACACTGCCTGTCATGCCGGACATCAGAGATTACGAAGAAACAAAAGAAAAAAGAGCATACCGGGAGCATGTCATGAAAGAAATTGCGGAAGAGGCAAAAGGGTATGGCATGACCGTGGAAGAATATGCGAAAAATGGATATGAACCTAAAAAGAGATAATCACAAAGCGTAGAAAGGAGGTGGAGTTCCGGCCGGGTAAAAGATATCTTCACTCCTTTTTTAGTGGATTTAGAGAAAACAGCAATCAAAAGGATCCAGTCCGCAAGTGAAATGTCACTGGGGTATTATGGGAAACCCCTTGTTGTCACGGACAGCGGCGGAAAAGACAGTGCGGTGTGCCGGGAGCTTGTCAGAAGATCCGGCGTACCCTATGAACTGATACATAACCTGACGACAGCAGACGCTCCTGAGACGATCTATTATATCCGGGAGCATTTCCGACAGGCAGAAGAGGAAGGCGTGCCGTGTACTATCAACTATCCGTTTTATAAAGGAAAACGTGTTACCATGTGGAGCCTGATCCCGCAAAAGAAGATCCCGCCTACCCGTCTTGTGCGATATTGCTGCGAGGTTTTAAAGGAACAAAGCGGCACGAACCGTTTTCTGACTACGGGGGTACGGTGGGCTGAAAGTAAAAAGCGGAAAGAAGGCAGAGGAATCTATGAATCCTTTGCCAGAGAAAGAGGAAAGAAGATCATCCTGAACAACGATAATGATGACAAGCGGCAGTTGTTTGAATCCTGCCGGCTACGCAGCAAGCATATCTGCAATCCGATCATTGACTGGAGCGACCATGATGTCTGGGATTATATCCGCTCAGAGAAGATCCCGGTCAATCCGCTGTATGATATGGGATTTTTCCGGGTGGGCTGCATTGGCTGTCCCATGGCCGGGCGATCCCGGTATCGGGAATTTGCCCTTTATCCTACCTATGAGAGGGCATATAAAAAGGCGTTTGAAAAGATGCTGCTTGTCCGTAAAATGGAGGGAAAAGACGATTCTACCGGAGGATGGCTTGACGCAGAAAGCGTCTTTAAATGGTGGATGGAAGATAATACGATGCCGGGGCAATATAAAATGCTGCTGGATGATGAGACCAATGAATTATATTATTGATGCTGAATCGATTGAAGGAGGTGAGAGGCATCAATGAAAAATATAAAATTTCCTATGGACTTCAATATGATGCCTGGGAATTAATAATCCAGCTTCCAGACTGGGAAGAATATGATTCGGAAGAAGAGGCAAAGAGAATAAGTGAGAACCGGATGGTATCTGCATTGCTGACTGCGGATGCCATTTTTGTGTTTTATGGGCAGGAGTTACTAAAAATCCTGCCGGAACAGACGGAATTTTATCGGTTCTCCTTTATCCGGGAAGAAGCCTACGAAAGACTTGGGCCACCTCTTTCACAGGATGATATGGACAGCCTGATCGAAAGAGATATGTTGGAGGAAGTGATATTTGGCAGCCGTTATATCCTTACAGATGAAGATTATACCGAATTTGAAGGAAATCTGGCTGAAGTCTATCGTGAACTGCATGAAAAAGAAGAGCCGGTTTATCAGCTGCCACCAAGATTCCAAGGTGAAAGCAGAGAGTTTGGATATCTGTTTGAAAGTATCTGGTATCAGCTGGATCTTGTGAAGGGGGCCGGGTATGGATATTAAGATCAGTAAAGAAAAGACACCAGAGATCAAGTTTAAAAAAGAAGCTGAAATATCCATACATAAGAAGAAGCTGATAACTGCAAAAGAAGAAGACCAGACGTTCTTTCATAAGAAAGACAGTTCTGGCTTTTTTGGGAACATAAGGATGAGGGATCATTCATCGGATGATGATAGGCCGGTACCTGAAAAATGGAAAAGAAGCAGCCAGACAGGAATACAGAAAACAGTAAAAAACAAGAAAATGGCTGCAACGTCTCCCCGGCGTGAAGAGAGCGGAAAACGGAGTGCCGCAAGACCAGGGCAGGATATGAAGTATCCATCCGGGAAGAAGATTCAGGAATTCCGTGACCGGGGACAAGCCGGGAGAGTTGATCCAGACAAGAATAATCTGCTTACTGGCAGGGAGTTTTCCCTGCCGGCAGGCAATGAGTCAGTAGATCCGATCTCTCCGGATATCATGCACCAGGCAGGCGTGATCTCCAATCAGGAGGCGAAAAAGCGATTCCAAAGAAGCAGACAGATACAGTCTTTTTCGGAAACTCCGAAAATACAGTCTGGGAAATCCGGGATTGTCAGAAAAGGCGTACAAAAAGGTGGAAGAGCGGTCCTGACGCAATTGGAAGGCGGAGAAGAGGCAAATGAAGCCCTTTCCATTATCAGCACTGCACGATATCCTGTCAGCCGTATTAGTGAGAACAGACAATATGTGCGTGCTGAAAAAAAGCTGAAAGTCAAGTGTACTGATGGGAAAATCAGCAGCAAACAGTACCAGAAAGAATTAACCAGAAAGAAAAAGGGGATCAAAGAAAAACAGAATAAACAGGCTGTACGGCAGCGGAAGATGCAGTATGTGATCGATAAACTGACCGGATCAGAAAATCAGGACAGCATAGGGAAAGCAGCGAAGGATATCCTGCGGATGAAGGCCTCTGCTGTCATGGTTAAGGTGGCAAAATATATTGGTGCGCTTCTGGCACCGCTGTTTGGAATGCTCCTGATCATTGCCTCTGCAGCAGCGGTGATTGTGTTGCTGTTTTATTGTTCGCCTTTAGGGGCGTTTATGCAGAATCCTTCGGACGAACTGCCTTCTATCCAGGAAGTCTTGAGTGGGTATTACATGGAGTTTAACCAGAGTGTGACAGCAAATGCAGGAGAAGATGGTGCGGTCACCTATCTGCATGAGGAGAATGGGAATTATGTGAGTAACTACATGGATACCCTTATGGTCTATATGGTCCAGTACGGCACCGGAGACCTGGGAGTGGTCATGGACGAGCAGCACCAGAATCTGCTAAAAGAAATCTTCGATGAGATGAATACTTTTGAAAATACTACCGTGACTACGACGATCCAGGCGGGAGAATCCCTGGGAAACGTGGTGACAAGTGCATACTGTTCCTGTCTGATCTGCTGTGGTTCCTGGTCTGGCGGACCTACCGCCTCAGGGGTAATGCCTACCGCAGACCATACGCTGGCCGTGGACGCCTACAATCCCTTTGTCCCGCTGGGAACCCATATCATCATGAATGGAATCGAGTATGTAGTGGAGGACACGGGGAACTTTGACCGGTACGGCGTTCAGTTCGATATTTATTTTGATAACCATACAGAAGCGACCAGCTGGGGTCATCAGACTTTGGAGGCTTTTCTGGCAGATGGGGATGAAAATACCATTTCCGTTACGAGAAGAGGCAGCTATGTAAAAAACATGAATTATGAGGACTATATCGAGCTTGGAAAATTGACAGAGGAGCAGGAAGAGCTTTTGCGGGAAGTCATGAGTGAGGACTTCCGCAGTGAGATCCCATCCTTTGGAGTGGGAAGTGACGTGGCAAATCTTGCGCTTACAAAGGTGGGGTGCAGGTACAGCCAGGAACACAGGTATGAAGAGGGATACTATGACTGCAGTTCCCTAGTGCAGAGATGTTATGCAGAATTCGGCATTAATCTGCCCTCTATTGCGTCTACACAAGGGCAGTATATCGTGGAACACGGGCTTGAAGTGACGGAGGATATGCTGGAACCCGGAGACCTGATCTTCTATTCCTACGAAAATAACGGGCAGTTCCGTAATATCTCCCATGTGGCAATCTACATAGGAAATGGCCGGATGGTCCATGCAGCGAATACGGCGAGAGGTGTGGTAAACGACCCGTTCAATCCGTCTAATATCGGATTATATGGCAGGCCAAGCCTGGGACAGTAAAGGAGGACTATGAAGGACAAGACAGATTATGGGGAAAGATTGAAAGAAGATTACAAAAAATGGGATACGATCTGGAAAACAGGCTGGAGCGATCCCAACTATCCGGATGGGGAAGGGCTTCATGGAGTCAGGAATCAGATCATCTCTGATAAAAGAGAGTTAGAGAAAGAAGGCGGGGAGATGCCGGAGGAATACCGCCGGCCCCTCCCTATGGAAATGCCCAGAGATTATATGGCGGGAGTAAAAGAACTCTGGTATCAAGGGATTCAGACATATCAGAGCTATCTGGCAGATGAAAACTACCAGTATTTGTGCCAGGTACAGGAGTCTCTTCCAAAACAGGTCAGGAAGGACAGCTATATTGACAATGTGACCGGTTATACAAAGAGGCTCTGCCACGCTTTGAAGCAAAAAGACTTTTTGACACTACGTCTTTACAAATATCCGGAAAGGTACAGGGAGAGTTTTCAGGAATGCCGGCAGCGGATCAATGCTATGATGGCTGATCAGATTCCTCTGGAACAGGACAGAGAGGATGGACAGCTGGATTTATTTCAGATGGGAATGAAACAGCCGAAGGCTAGGCACCGATAGAAAGGAGGGGACAATTGAAATGAGCCATATCACGAATGTGAAAGAACTATACGAAAAGACGATAGCAGCGATTTCAAGAAATGAAGATTCCTGGAAGGATTTCCTGCGGTGCATGGGGCGCTTGTACCAGCTGGATTTTTTAAATACCTGCATGGTCTACGGCCAGAGACCGGGAGCTACGGTGCTTGCGGGCTTTGACACATGGAAAGAGATGGATCTCCCGGTAAGGTATGGGAGCAAAGGAATTGCGATTTTTCCTTCGAAGCTGTTCGGCCAAAATGTGAAATATGTTTTTGATGTGACGGACACATGCGGAACAGGCGTCCGTCCGTGGAACTGGTCCGTAAATGGGACAAACCGGAGGCAGCTTGCCAGGATGCTTTTCCCTGATATCTATGAGAAAGAAAAGAAGTTTAAAAAATCATTAAACGCCTTTACAAGAACGTATGTTTGGTCTATGATAGAAGGGGACGATGGAATCACCGAAATGCTGGAGAGGCTCCAGACGCTCACCGGAACGGATCTTTCGATCCAAGAGATGGACATCACGCAGTTTATCGTAAATAGTGCAGTTTATGCGGTGGAGAGCAGGTGCGGGATCACAGACCGGGAAATGGATCTTTCTCTTATCAGCAAGTACCAGAATGAGGAAATCCTTTACCGGGCAGGACGGTTGATTTCCCATCTGTCGGGCAGAGCCTTGTTTGAAATCTCAAAATCTATGAAAGCCATAGATCTGGAAAGGAGAGAATACTATGCCAGAGATTACAGGAATTCACTACATGGAAACAGACGGGATCCAGTATCCCGTATTCGAGGAGCCAATGAGCGAGGAGAAAGTGCTGGCGGCGCTGAGCAAGTACGGCAGGATGGCAGCCAGGAATCTGCAGGAGAGCGATCCGGACCGGTACGAAATGATGCTCCTGACCGGAACACTTCTTCCGAAAATGCAGGAAGTAGAGAAACAGGCGGAGAAAATGCACGACGATCTGGCCGAGAGCCTGCTGAAAGCATGGATGAAGGAGGAACACGTAGATCCTTACGACACCATGAAAATGACAAGCCTGCGGATACAGGCGGAGATGGAAGCAGAAGAGACCGTGCTGAAGGAAGTCATTCATCAGAACAGATAACAGAAGTACAAAGTAAAGAGAACATGGAAGAGGGAACCGCTGAGGCGGTTCCTTTTTCGTTGTCGGATATACAGCCGGGAGAGATCACAGAGGAACTTAGAAAGCGCATACTTCTTGAAATGACAGAGGATGCGCAGAAACGGGATATATTTACCTTCTTCTCTTATAACCCGGAGAAAGAGGACCGGAAAGAATATCTCCATGAAATCTATGGAGAAAATGAGATCCGGACAGAATCCCCGGAATCTTTTCTGTCTTTCGAAGGAGGCAGGGACGGCCTCTACCTGCTCTGGTCCGAAGGGGATTCCATGTACGAAGCATACTGGCACTGGGAGGAGGTCAGTGAAGAGATCCACCGGCTGATCGGACAGAGACAGTACCTTCCATTTGAATCCGTTTCCGACCTTGCGATCGACGGTGACCCTGAACCGCAGGAAGAACAAAAGCAGGGCAGGGAAGAAGCAAAAGAAGGGCCGGACAAACTGGAACGGGCAAAAGAAAAGATCCTGGATATCGGTGAGGCGTATTATGCGAAGAAGATTCGTGTTGATATTTTGAAACAAATGCTCTGCCGGATTTATACCACTGACCGTCCAAGGCTCGAAAAAGCGGCGTTCCTTAAAAATATCATGACCGAGTTCGGTGAAACAGCGGAAGCCTATCACATGGTCCGTCTGGGGCAGGAGTCTTATGAAGTACATATCCAGGAGAGCGGTGTACGCATTTCCAGGCTGGACGACCCGGAGGAAGCATTTACAAACATCCAATTTGACTGGGAAGAATTTGCAGACCTTACTGCTCATTTAGTAGAAGCGGACAGGATTTCTTATAGTGATGAGGCGAAAACGCTGAAACAGCAGCAGAAAATGATGGAGATGCTTCCGTGGTTCGTTGATCTGCAGGATATGTACAAGGCTATGCTGGAGGCAGCGCAGGAAGCACCTACAGATGTACCGGTAGAAGATGTAGGGCAGGAAACCTTTGAAGAACCGGATAGCGAATTTCATGACCAGATCCGCAGGGAGGCCATAAAAGATTTTGTGGAGAATTCCGCTGCTATCGTGCCGTATCAGGCACTGATCTACGATTTCTATCAGCTGGATGTAAGCGAGAGGGCGAAACTGGAGTTTATCCATTGTCTTCTGACAGAAGTAAACTCCTGCAGAGAACTTGCTGTTTCTGCTGGGGGAGTCCCTGTAAATGTTGAGATCAAAGACAGTCATATACGGATTCGCTATGCAGATGAAAAGGGAGAACTGTATGAACAGCTTCCTGCTTATACAGAGATTACTGAAGCAATCCAGGAGGCGGTCACACGGTCCTCCTTTCTTACGCCGGAAGAATATGAGCTGGGTAAGATGGAAGGATATGCTTTCTGCGGGGAAGAAGCAGTCGCTTTATTTCAGGAATTTGCCGAAAAACACTGCGAAGAACCAGTAAAAAGAATGGAAGAGGAGACAGAGGGCAGCGGCCGGGAGGCGGAGCCAAAGGAAGGACAGGCGCTTACAGAAGAAAATGCCAGGGAAGACATGGAACCTCCGGAGGAAGCGCCGGAAGAACCCGTGGATTTTTATTATCAAGAGGGCTGGACACTTCCGGAAGGCGGCAGCAAGACACGGTACCAGTGTAATGCTGCTGCAATCCGCACGCTGAAGAAACTGGAAAAAGCGGGAAGGCCTGCCACTGCAAAGGAGCAGGAAATCCTGGCAGGCTATGTAGGATGGGGAGGGCTTGCAAATGCGTTTCATTCCAGAAATGTTACCTGGAAAAAGGAATATAAGGAGCTGCAGGAGCTGTTAAGTGAAGAGGAGTATAACCAGGCGAGAAAAAGTGTGACTACTTCTTTTTATACGCCGCCGGAGATCATACAGGGAATCTACCATGCCCTGCACCAATTTGGCTTTGAGCAGGGGAAGATCCTGGAGCCGGCTATGGGGATCGGAAACTTTTTTCATGCACTGCCGGAGGAAATGCGGGGCTCACAGCTTTATGGCGTTGAGATTGATCCGATCAGCGGCAGGATCGCACAATACCTCCATCCTTCCGCTAATATCCAGGTGACAGGCTTTGAAAAAACAGAGTTTTCCGATAACAGCTTTGATGTGATCGTAGGTAATGTCCCTTTTGGGGATTTCAAGATCTATGATCCCAGATATAATAAGAAAAAACTGAAGGTCCATGACTATTTCATCACAAAGAGCCTGGACCTGTTAAGGCCCGGGGGAATCCTGGCAGTGGTCACAAGTAAAGGAACACTGGATAAAAAGGATACTGTGATCAGAAAAGGGCTTGCCGAGCAGGCGCAGCTTTTGGGAGCGATCCGCCTTCCGGGTAAATCCTTCAGTAAAGACGCCAATACAGACGTGACAAGCGACCTCCTGTTTTTCCGTAAAAAGCCGGAGCGGACCGTGGAGGAACCGATCTGGACATTCACCGGGCTTACGGAAGATGATGTGCCGGTCAATGAGTATTATCTGGAGCACCCGGAAATGATGCTTGGCAAGATGGTATTCGATGAAAAAGTCTTTGGCAAAGGCTCAAAATATACGGCCCTTGTCAACGAAGAGCCGGATTTTGACCTGGCGGAACGGCTTTTGTGCGCAGTGGAGGAACTCCCGAAGAATGTCTACCAGACAGGGGAGCTTACAGCTGAGGAGGAGCTGAGGGACCGGATCGATGCGCTCCCGGATGTGCCGGACTTTACCTATACCGTTTATCAGGACGAAGTGTATTACCGGGAAGGCAGTTATATGTACCGCTACCAGGGGAAAGAGAGCATGAAGCGGCGGATCCGGGGGATGCACAAGATCCGTGTGCTGGTCCATGAGATCCTGGATATGCAGATGCAAAACTGCTCCGACCAGGAACTGCAGGAAGCGCAGGAACATCTGAACAGGTTATATGATGCCTTTGTAAAGACACACGGGTACTTCTCAGACCGCACGAACCGGACCGCCTTCCGGCAGGATAATGATTATCCTCTCCTGAGCTCCCTGGAAGTGGTGGATGATGATAAAAAAGTACATAAGGCCGATATGTTCTATAAGCGGACCATCCGGCCGAAAGATATCGTTACCCAGGTAGAGAACGCATATGAGGCGCTGCAGATCAGCCTGTCAGAATATAACCGGGTGAATCTCCCTTATATGCTGTCTTTATATCCGGGAACCCGGAAAGAGATGACAGAGGAGCTGGCAGGGAGGATCTATCTGAACCCCATGAAGGCAGACCTGGATAATCCGAACATCGGCTGGGAGACCGCAGAAGAATATTTAAGCGGAGATGTGCGGCAGAAGTTAAAGACAGCACGAGTCTATGCGCAGACAGACCCCACCTATGCAGAAAATGTGGAAGCGCTGGAAAAGGTGCAGCCCAAAGACCTGACTGCGGCAGAGATCACGGTAAAACTCGGGACTACATGGATCGATACGGAAGATTATGAAAAGTTTTTATATGATCTCCTGCAGATACCGGAGACCTACCAGAGAGGGCACAGCAGCAATCTCCATATGGCTGTCACGATACAGCGGCTGGACCTGGATATGTCCTACCATATCGAGAACAAAAGCTTCATCTCCCGCAGTATCCTGGCGTCGCAGACCTATGGCACAGGGCGGATGGATGCCTGTACCCTTACAGAACAGCTCATGAATGGGAGGACTGTCGTAGTCAGGGACCGGATCGAAGAAGGGGAAAGCGTACGGTATGAAGTGAACCGGAAGGAGACCATGCTTGCCAGGGATAAAGCAGAGCAGATAAAAGAAGCCTTCCGGAGCTGGATCTTCCAGGACGCTGAGCGCAGGAAGAAATATGTGGACTATTATAACCAGACCTTTAACTGTATCCGCCTGCGGGAATATGACGGCTCCTACCTGAAGCTGCCGGGACTAAGCCCTCTGATCGAACTGCGGCCGTACCAGAAAAATGCGGTGGCGAGGATCCTTTCCTCTGGAGGCAACACCCTTTTAGCCCATGCAGTGGGCGCAGGAAAAAGCATGGAGATGATCTGCGCCTGTATGGAAATGCGGCGGCTCGGCATAGCGACAAAGCCCATGATCACAGTGCCGAACCATCTGACCTACCAGATGGGGGCAGAGTTCCTCCGGACCTATCCGAATGCAAATATCCTTATTACGAAAAAGGAAGATTTCCAAAAGGAGAACCGCCGCCGTCTGATGGCGAGGATCGCAACCGGGGATTATGACTGCGTGATCGTGGGACATACCCAGTTCCAGAGGATCCCGATCTCAGAAGAACGCCAGAAAGAAATGATCGAAGACCAGATCGGGAAACTGATCACTGCGATCGATATGGCAAAACAGGAGGAAGGGAGCAGGTGGTCGGTCAAACAGATGGAGGCAAAGAAACAGCAGCTGGAAAGCAAGATCAAAGAACTGAACAATGAATCCATCAAAGACCATGTGGTCACCTTTGAAGAACTGGGTGTCAACGCTGTCTTCGTGGACGAAGCGCATCTTTTTAAAAACCTCGAAATTTTTACAAAAATGAACAATGTGGCAGGAATCAATACCAGCGGATCCCAGAGGGCTATGGACATGCGGATCAAAGCCCAGTACATCAATGAGATCAACCACGGGACCGGGGTCGTCATGGCAACAGGGACCCCGATCTCAAACTCGATGACGGAACTGTATGTCATGCAGCTGTTCCTTCAGGAAGCCCGGCTGCAGGCCAAGGGGATCCTGAACTTTGACGCATGGGCGGCCAACTTCGGCGAGGCCACCACTGCTTTGGAACTGGCGCCGGAAGGGACCGGATACCGTATGCGCACCCGGTTCAACAAATTTGTGAACCTTCCGGAACTGATGATGATGTTCCGGGAAGTGGCGGACATTATCCTGCCGGAGATGCTGGATATCCCGAAACCGAAGCTGAAAGGCGGGAAATATATCATTGTTGAAGCGGAGGCGTCGGAATATGTAAAAGGTCTGATGGAAGAAATGGTGGCCAGGGCGGAAGCGATCCGTGACGGTGTAGTAGATCCCCGGGACGATAACATGCTGAAGATCACGGGGGAAGCAAGACTTTTGGGGACAGATCCCCGGTTGCTGGATATCCATGCGCCTGCAGACCGGGACTCAAAGCTCAACCAGGCAGTGCGAAATATTTACCGGGAATATTTAGAATCCGCAGACAGGAAAGGGACGCAGATCGTCTTTTCAGATATCGGGACGCCGGGACCGGGGAAAGCATTTACCGTCTATAACTATCTAAAAGAAGAACTGATCGAAAGAGGCATACCGGAGGAAGAAATCTGTTTTATCCATGACGCAAAGACAGACGAGCAGAGGGATAAGCTGTTTGCAGATATGCGCAGCGGGAAAAAGAGGATCATCATCGGCAGTACAGAAAAACTGGGCACCGGGACGAACATCCAGGACCGGATCGTGGCGCTTCATCACATTGACTGCCCCTGGAAACCTTCCGATATCGAGCAGCGGGAGGGACGGGGGCTCAGGCATGGGAACCAGAATACGGAAGTGAGCGTGTACCGGTATGTGACAAAAGGTACTTTTGATGCATATTTATGGGGGATCATAGAGACAAAGCAGAGGTTCATTTCCCAGGTCATGACGAGCAAAGAACTGGCACGTGACTGTGAAGATGTCGATGAAACAGTGCTGAATTTCGCAGAGATCAAAGCGGTTGCTTCCGGGAATCCCCTGATCATGGAAAAAATGCAGGTGGATAATGAAGTCACCCGGCTCCGTGTCCTGAAAGCGGGATACGAAAGCAAACGGTATCTCTTACAGGACGCATTTACAATGGAATATCCAAGAAAGATAGAAGCAGAGAGGCTCTCTTTAGAGCGGTATGAAAAAGATATCCGGATACGCAATCGGGAAATGGAGAATAGGCCGATGTTTGAGATCACCATTAACGGAAAAACTTTCACAAAACACAAGGAAGCAGGAGAGTTCCTGCGCTCAGTCATCGAACAAGGGCCAATGAGACAGGAGCAGGATGTGGGCGTGTATAAGGGATTCGCTGTCAGTTATGAGAAAAAATTTGCCGAAACCAGCCTTTATATAAAGGGCTGTGAAAAATGTTATGAGATAGAACTGAAAAGCAGCGATACCGGAAATATGGTGCGCCTGGAAAACCTGATCAATAACCTGGATATCGATGCAGAAGCGGCAAGAAAACTGATCGCAGAGTATACGAGAGAGATGGAAAATGCAAGAGCAGAATATGAAAAGCCGTTTTCCTATGAAGAACTGCTGAAGGAGAACCTGAGACGGCAGTCAGAGATCAATATGCAGCTGGAGATCAGCGACGAAAAGGAAACCATCATAGATATGCCGGAAAGACCAGAAACAGAAGTAGCGATGCCGCAGATGGCAGCGGCCGCACGATAGGCAGGCTGGCGCCCGGTTTTTTTATTTTATCAGGAAGGAGTTTTTTATGGATTTCAATATTCGAGTATATAAAGTGGACAAAGAGGACAGTAATTTAAAAGGATTTGTGAGTATTACATTTGACGGGCAGTTCTGCGCAAAGAGCATT
>DXIQ01000033.1 GCA_019112785.1 Candidatus Blautia stercorigallinarum | reverse complement strand
TGAAAAGGAAAAACCCCGGAAACCGCGTAGTTCCGGGGTTTTTGACCACTTTTGATAAAGTTTAGCGCTTGCTGAACTGCGGAGCGCGACGGGCAGCCTTGAGGCCGTATTTCTTTCTCTCTTTCATTCTTGGGTCACGAGTTAAGTAACCTGCTGCTTTCAGAGCCGGTCTGTAATCGCTGTCTGCTTCCAGAAGAGCTCTGGAGATTCCGTGACGGATAGCACCAGCCTGTCCTGTAAAACCGCCGCCATGAACGTTTACTAATACATCAAATTTGTCAGATGTCTCTGTCAGTACTAATGGCTGACGAACAACTACCTTTAATGTCTCTAATCCAAAATATTCGTCGATATCTCTTTTATTGATTGTAATCTTGCCTGTACCTGGTACCAGGTATACACGAGCTACAGATGATTTTCTTCTTCCTGTTCCATAGAATTTTGTACTAGCCACTGTCATTTACCTCCTATTAAAATGTTAATACTTCTGGCTTCTGAGCTGCGTGATCATGCTCTGGTCCAGCGTATACATGTAATTTTTTAATCATGGCCCTTCCTAAAGGTCCTTTTGGAAGCATACCCTTAACAGCCAGTTCAATTACTCTTTCAGGTTTTCTGTCCATCATTTCTCTTAATGTGAACTCTTTCATTCCGCCAACATAATCAGAATGTCTGTAGTAGATCTTCTGATCCAGTTTCTTACCTGTAACTTTTACTTTATCAGCATTAACAACGATCACATAGTCACCTGTGTCAATGTGAGGTGTGTAGATCGGTTTGTTTTTTCCTCTTAAAACTTTTGCGATTTCAGATGCAAGACGGCCTAATGTCTGTCCATCAGCGTCTACAACATACCATTTTCTTTCAACCTTATCTGGATTAGCCATATAACTGTTCATGGTTTTCCCTCCTGTTATCATCAATATACAATAAAATTTCGTTATAAAAAATATCAAGTATAACCGCCGCTTCCTATATATAATAGGTTCCGGCATCTTGCGCAAACTCCTCTCACCGCCATACCGGGGCTTTTGGCTAGGCAGTTTCACAGTTCGTCACATTGAGTTATTATATTATAAGTAAAATCCTGTGTCAACAACTTTCTGCACATTCTCTGGATTTTTTTCCTGTTTTTCCCTTTTCTTCTCCTTCCACTGGCCTGTTCTCTCCCGGATCAGCATAGGTGTACGTTCCTCCAGATCTTTCCTTCCCAGCTGAAGCTCATTACAGACCAGTACCAGATTATCTACCGTCAGAGGGATCCCTTCCGAATAACTGCTGGCAAAGAACAGGATAGGATCTTCCCTGTCTGCCCGGTAAAGTTTCTTTACCAGGTCCTGATCTTTCTGCAGGAACTCCATCAAAGGCACAGACAAAACAGGATTTTCGAAACGAAGTCGGAATTTATTGCGGAGCATAGCTTCGATCTGCATATTTTTGTAGTTTTTATAAGCCAGACGCTCCAGAAGATTCACCATACTCCTGTCGCAGATCTCCAGCGTAGCGTAGATCCCGTTCAGCTCTCTGGAGAATTCATAATGTTCTTCCCACTCTTCCTTATGTTTATACCGCACATCATGATCTACCTCATGCCAGCCTTCAGAAAAAGTAGTGCGGACCTGTACTTCAAAAGTTTTGTCGATCCTGTATTTTTCCCACAGCTCGCTGGGAAAAGCAGAGGAAATCTCATCCGGCATACGGCACACATAATTCATCCGGATAGGATTAAACTCGTTTACCTTTGGAATGTCCTCATGAGAGTCTTTTTCAATAATAGAATAAGTCTCCCTCAGGAGCTCCTTACAGATCGGCACGTCATCCATATAATAAAGAACGATCCGGATACCGATCAGATCCTGAAGCTTCTTATCTTTTTCAATATATTCTTCTTTCTTCCACTCCAATTTATGCCAGATAGACCCTGCTGATTTCAGTCTGGAAAAGATATGGAAATAAATACCGCTTTTACTCAGCTTTTCCTGGATATCTCTTCCCAGGACTTTTCTCAGGCCCCTTACTTTATCATCTGTCAGATATTGGGATAACTCTTCGATTTCTCTCATAAACACTCCTCTTTTGCGGTCAGATGCACTGCCGCCAGCAAAAAGATCAGAAGTATCACTTGTCTGATATACCTCGCTTATTATAACAATTTTCCCCTTATTCGTAAATGATTTTATACATAATTCTGTGACTTCGTCACAGACTAAAAAAAGAAAACCGGCTATACTTTAGTCAAGCTCAAAACAAGAGCGGTTCTAAGAAAAACAAACACAAAACAACAATAGATAATAAAGGAGATAAAATTATGGCTGTATTACACGTAAGTGAAAATGAATTTCAGAAAGAAGTATTAGAATCCGAAAAACCCGTCCTCTTAGACTTTTTCGCCACCTGGTGCGGTCCCTGCAAAATGCTGGGACAGGTACTGGACGAGCTGGATAAAGAACAGGAAAATTTCCGTATTGTGAAAGTAGATATCGATGAAAATCCCGATCTGGCCGCCAGATGGCAGGTCAGCAGTGTTCCTTCTCTTTTCTTTATAAAAGACGGTGAGGTAAAGGACTCTGCTGTGGGATTTTTCCCAAAACCGAGACTTCTCCAGAAAATGACAGAGGCGGTTTCCTGAATCTTATTACAGGACAAACACTTCTATAAAGAAAGGCGGCAGAACGAATGACAAAGGATTATGATTTTATTATTATAGGGGCAGGTCCCGCAGGAATGACCGCCGCTGTGTATGCTTCCAGGGCAGGAATGAAAACTGCCCTTCTGGAAGCCGGAGCTCCCGGAGGAAAGCTTTTAAAGACTCATAAGATCAGCAACTGGCCGGGAATCAAAGAAGAACCCGGGTCTCAGCTTGCCATGGATATGTTTGAACATTCCACCAGCTTCGGAGCAGTTTATGAATATGGAAATGTAATTGAAATCCGGAACGGTGAAAGAAAACAGGTTATCTGTGAAGACGGAACCATCTTCACTGCCCCTGCCGTTCTGGTGGCAACCGGCACAAAAGAACGTCTTCTGAACATTCCGGGAGAACAGGAGCATATCGGAAAAGGCATCTCCTACTGCGCAGTATGCGACGGCGCCTTTTTCAGAGATAAGGAAACTGCCGTGATCGGCGGCGGAAACTCTGCATTGGAAGAAGCGGTGTATCTGACCCAATTTGCTTCTAAAGTCTATCTGATCATGCGCAGAGATGTATTCCGGGCGGAAAAGGCTGTGATCGACACAGTATTATCCAACCCTAAAATAGAACTCCTCCAGAACTACATCCCTCTTCAGGTGCTGGACAACGAAGGCCGTGTAGGAGGTCTGGAAATCTCCCATACCAGATCAGGAGAAACAAAAGTCCTCCCGGTATCCGGTATTTTCCCATACATCGGCGCTGATCCTATTACCGGTTTTCTCAAGGATCTGCCGGTATTGGACAAGCAGGGGTATATAGTAGTAAACAGCAATATGGAAACCTCTGTTCCTCTGCTTTTCGGAGCCGGAGATGTATGTCAGAAGGAGCTCCGCCAGGTAGTCACTGCCGCCAGTGACGGAGCCATAGCCGCCCAGACAGCTTTTAGGAAGCTTCAGGAATCAGGCTTCTTCTAAGCTTCTGAGGCAGGCAGCTGCTTTTTCCACCTGGCCTTTATCTGTACGGAAAAGCTGATATTCACTAAAGGAAGGAAGTCCCATGGACACGCCTTCCTTTCTGTATTTCATACCGCTTTCCACAGTAATCTTGCCGGACATATGGTATTCCATGATCCCTGTTTTTTCATAAATTTGAGGGATATTCCGGTGAGACACCCCGGCTCCTGCCATGATCCGGATTTTTCCTGCGCTCTCCTTTCTTAATTTGCTTAAGACTTCCCAGCCTTCCAGGGCGCTGTTTTTCTGACCTGAAGTAAGGATCCTGTGAAATCCCAGGTCTATGGCGTCTTGTAATCCCTCCCGGGGATCTCTGCACATATCAAAGGCCCGGTGAAGGGTAACTGACATTCCATCTGCTGCTTTCATTAATCTGGAAAGCTGTGCTTTATCCAATCTTCCTTCCGGGGTCAGGGCTCCGATCACAACTCCTTCCGCCCCCATTTCCCGATACATTTTTATTTCTTCTTCCATTACCTGGATCTCTTCTTCTGAATACAGAAAATCTCCGAATCTGGGCCGGATCAGCACATGGATCCTGATAGGATTTTTCTCGCGGATCTGCCGGAAGAGATAAGGACTTGGAGTCGTTCCTCCTATGATCAGATTCTGACATAATTCAATCCTGTCCGCTCCTCCCTCCCAGGCGGCTTTTGCTGATTCAAAAGAATCTGCACATATCTCTAATGTAAATTTCTTCATATTACTTTCCTTTCCCTCGCCCTTAATGTACAAGGGAATATACATCTTATACACTAAGGGAAATTTCTCCATACTATTATGGAATTTTTTCCCCTTTTTTTCAAGAAAAACCCATGAAAAAACAGGGCCGCAGCCCTGCTTTTCTCATTTTCCACTGTTTCAAACGGTCCTAAGCCGTCAGCTACAGTGTACGATATTCACATTTTTCGTAATAACCTGCCTGACCGTCCATCTGCGGCGTTGTCATCAATCGGCACAGCCTCTGTTTTCTTTATCCAGCATATTGGTCATGCTCTCCAGAGTAATACCCAGAGTTGACATATTATGGAGGAAAGCCGAGGTTCCCGGCGCCAGGATCCCGGCCAGCCCCAGAATGATCAGACCTGTATTAAATCCTATAACAAACCGGTAATTCCTGTGAATCCGTTTCATCAGGCAGTTTCCTGCCCGCTTAAGGGTTACAAGCTGGTGAAGATTCTCCCCTGAAATAGTAATATCCGCGATCTCTCTGGCTATCTGAGCGCCGCCGCTTACAGCCACGCCTGCATTGGCGGCAGAAAGAGCCGGAGAATCATTGATCCCGTCTCCTACCATCAGGACTTTCCTTCCCTTTGCCTTTTCTTTTTCAATATAAGAAGCTTTGTCCTCCGGAAGGACCTCCGCATAGAACTGATCCACTCCTGTCTTCTCGGCAATGGTCCTGGCGGTTCTCTCACTATCCCCGGTCATCATAACCACTTTCCGGATACCTGTTTTCTTCAGAGCCGGCACAATATCCTTTGCTTCTTCCCGGAGGGGATCTTCTATACAGATCACCGCAGCCAGTTCTCCAGACACTGCCAGGTATAAATGAGAATATTCCGGTGGAAGTTCGTTGAACTTTTCCTTTTCACCCTCAGGGATCCTGGTTTTCTCATCTTCAAAAACAAAATGATAGCTTCCGATGATCACCTTTTCCCCGTTTACCTGAGAGGAAATCCCATGAGCCACCACATACTCTACTTTGCTGTGCATTTCTTCATGAGACAGTCCCTCTTTCTTAGCCTGTGCCACTACTGCATTTGCGATGGAATGAGGAAAATGCTCTTCCAGACAGGCTGCCAGACGCAGCATGCTGTCCCGGTCATTTTCTCCGAAGGCAACTACCTCTGCCACTGTAGGCTGTGCCTTTGTAAAGGTTCCTGTCTTATCAAAGACCACCGTCTCTGCCTCGGCTACCGCTTCTAAGAATTTTCCGCCTTTTACCGTGATCTGATGATCCTGACACTCCCGCATGGCCGCCAGCACTGCAATCGGCATAGACAGCTTCAGAGCACAGGAAAAATCTACCATAAGGATCGACAGGGCTCTGGTCGCATTTCTGGTAAGAAGATAAGTAAGGATAGTTCCCAAAAAGCTGAAAGGCACCAGGCGGTCTGCCAGATGGGCAGCTTTTCCCTCCAGAGAAGATTTCAGCCTCTCAGAATCTTCGATCATAGATACGATCTTTTCATATCGTGTGGATCCTGCAGACTGTTTTACCTGAATAGTAAGTTCTCCTTCTTCCACAACAGTCCCGGCATATACATAGGCATCTTTCTCTTTCTTTACAGGAATCCCTTCTCCTGTAAGAGAAGCCTGATTTACCATCGCCTCTCCCTGGGTTACAATCCCGTCTAAAGGAATCATATTTCCCATATGGACACAGATCAGATCCTGCTCCTTTATGTCCTGTATCTCTGTAAGGATCTCTGTGTTCCCTTCCTTTTTCCATACCTTTTCCACATTGAGAGACATGCTTCTTGCCAGGTCAGCCACAGACTTTTTATGAGTCCATTCTTCCAGGATCTCACCTACGCCTAGCAACAGCATAATGGAGCTTGCGGTACTCACGTCACCCCGGATAAGAGAAACAGTGATGGCAGTGGCATCCAGCACAGGCACTTCCAGTTTCCTGCGGCGAATGCACTTCAGTCCTTCCTTAATAAAGTGCAGCGACTGGATCACTGCCTTGGCCTTGGCAGCCGGGGCAGGCAGAAACAGCTTGCAGAGAAAATGGATCGCCAGTTTGCTGACCAGCTTCTCCTTATACTGGTTCATCAGTTCTCTTCCGGTATTTTCCGGCACCTTTTCCTGGAGTTCCTTATCCTCAAAGGAAAACGCCACCAGATTTCTGATCAGTTCCTGCCGGCTGCCGGTATAACAGACAACACTGTCTCCGGTCCTCTCATATACCTTGGCAGAAGTTACATTCTTAAGAGAATTTATGTAGAACAGGAACATATCCGCTTCCCGGGCTGTCATCTTTTTCTTCTGGGTAGAAAAGCGGATACGGCCTTTGATCTCATGCTGGATTTTTATTCGCATTTCTCATCTTCCTGTTCTTCTGTCTCTCCCGAATAAATTTCTTCTTCCTGGCGTTTTTCATTTACTTCTTTTGCCTCAGCCAGAACATCTTCCGCGTTTTCCTGAACAGTTGTCACTGTATCCATAACACAGTCTTTTGCTCTCAATACAGCAGCTGCAGCCTGTACATAAGCGTTCTTCGCGTCTTTGCTTGACAGAATCTTTACTCCTGCGGTTCCGAAAAGAACCCCTCCTGCAAAAAGAGCTGCTTTTTTCATCAAATCTGCACGAATCATTTCTAAATACCTCCTGATCTTTTATTTGTGTTTGTACCCTGTGTAAAATGTCATTCCAAGGCAGAAAAGCATTGCCCACGCCCAAAATCTGTGCTGTTTCATATTACCTCTCCTTTTCATTTTACTTTAAGAGGCAAAAGTTAGATTATACTAACTTATTTTCAAAAAAAATGGATCACCTCTTAATTCATTGAGTTTAGCACTTTTTTCCTGCACTTGTCAATGAGCTGCTGCAGGTTTGTTGATATAATACAGGAGAAGAAAGAAAAAACCGGACTTTCATCAGGCATGCAGGCCTGGGGCAAAAGTTCCGGCTTCCTCCTTTCTTCTCTTTTACAGTAATTCTCCGCATATGTAAATCCGATAATTTTTTCCTCTGTCTTTCTCCACAGGGGCATGTCAACCCGCTGCCTCTTTTTCTAAAACCTGGTCAATCGTAATACCGGATAAATATTCTTCCATCTGATCCTGCAGTTCCTGATAATATTTTCTGATCATGCAGAATTGTGTGCCATGCCGGCTGCAGAATCCGTCTGTCTCCAGACATCTGTTGATTTTTGTAGTACCCTCCATTACTTCTACAATATCCCACAGAGAAATTTCTTCCGGTTTTTTGGAAATGGCATACCCGCCTCTTTTTCCCTGATATCCAGCTACCAGCCCCGCATCTTTCAATGCCTTTAATACCTTCATAAGATAATTTTCAGATATTCCCATTTTGCTTCCAATTTCAGCTACAGAGGTTATTCCGCTCTGTGTAGCCAGATATACGATCGTACGAATCGCATAATCTGTTGTTAATTTTAACTGCATGTAGTCTCCTTTCTGTCGGTCCTTAACATTCCCCTTTCAGCTTTATGGTCCTATTATCTGATTTATTTTACAACATTCTGTCCGAGAAGAATACGGTTTCATTGTATCAGCTGGTCATCCTTTATTCAAGGCTTTTTGCAGATTATCCCTGCATTTGACAGATAACTTGATCTTTCACAAAATCCTTGATTTTTTCAGGTGTAGACTCCAGGGCTATGGCAAATTCTCCATAAGTAATATCTTCTGCAGACTTCAGATATCTCTGGTCGATCTGACACAGCTTCTTATTTCTGCGGCTGGCCTGATACTGTTTTACATAAATCCCTTTGATCAGAGAGAGCAGCACATTTATGTCGTAGGTATCCATCATTTCTTTATAATGATCTGCCAACCGGGTCTGCTGTCTGCAGGTAAATGTATCTGCCTGAATCTCCGATACCTCTTCCAGATATTTCTTTGCAGTCTCGGAATTGATGACCTCCCGCATAAACACATGATTTTCCACGGGAATATACACCTGATCTCCCTTTACAAAAATTGGCGACAGCTTGTAATATTCTCTGCCGTCTCCCATGGATTCTTTAAAAAACTCTCCAATATCTTCAACTCTGCACACACCACGTTTCCCATACATAACATAAGACCCGATCCTGAACATTTTTTCCCTCTTTTCTTCAAAATCCATACACTTTCTTCATCTATTATATTGTATCAAAAAAAGTACATAAATTTCAAAGGCAATTTTTTACGAAAATGTTCAGCACCGGGCCTGGTAAAAAAACATATGTTATGCGTTTAAAGGATATTTATCTGTGAGGGACTTTACAATAGCTTTCGCTTTTTCTTTATTATTTCTGTCTTTCACCATCAGAGCAATAGCCTCGGCAATAAGATCCATGTCTTCCTGGTTCATGCCTCTTGATGTTACCGCAGCTGTTCCCAGACGGACACCGCTGGTGATAAATGGAGATTCCGGATCATTTGGAATAGCATTTTTATTACAGGTAATGTTGGCCTCGTCAAGAAGATGTTCCATTTCCTTTCCGGTGATCCCTGTTCCCCTGAGATCTACCAGCATAAGATGATTCTCTGTGGTTCCGGAGACAATGTTGATCCCTCTCTTGCGCAGACCGTCGCAGAGGGCCTTGGCATTCTTTACAATATTTTCCTGATATACCTTGTATTCAGGAGTAAGGGCTTCTTTAAAGCATACTGCTTTTGCAGCGATCACATGCATGAGAGGGCCCCCCTGGATTCCCGGGAATACTGCTTTATTGAAATTAAATTTCTTGGCGATCTCTGCGCTGCTCATGATCATACCGCCTCTGGGTCCTCTTAAAGTCTTATGGGTAGTAGTTGTTGTCACATGGGCGTAGGGGATCGGGCTTGGGTGTACCCCTGCTGCTACTAAGCCGGCGATATGGGCAATATCCACCATAAGATATGCGCCTGCCTCATCTGCGATTTCCCGGAATTTCTTAAAGTCAATGATCCGGCAGTAAGCGCTGGCGCCTGCAACGATCAATTTAGGTTTTGACTCTAAAGCAATCCTTCTTACTTCCTCATAGTCAATAACCCCCTGGTCATTTACTCCGTATGGTACGATATTAAAATATGCTCCTGAGAAGTTGGCCGGACTTCCATGGGAAAGATGGCCGCCATGCGCCAGATTCATACCCATGACTGTGTCTCCCGGTTTCAGCATGGCGAAAAACACTGCCATATTGGCCTGGGCCCCTGAATGAGGCTGGACATTTACATATTCGCACTGGAACAGTTCTTTGGCTCTTTCAATAGCGAGACGTTCTACTTCGTCTACACATTCACATCCGCCATAGTATCTCTTGCCCGGATAGCCTTCCGCATATTTATTGGTAAGGGGGCTTCCCATAGCAGCCATAACTGCCTTGCTTACCCAGTTTTCTGAAGCGATCAGTTCAATATGTGAGTTCTGACGATCTACTTCATCTTTGATACACTGAGCGATCTCCGGGTCTACCTGATTGATTTCTTCCCAAGAATACATTTCCTTATACCGCCTTTCTTTCTGATAAAGATATTTGTTTTTCTCCCAAAGACATTTAAGGGATAAAAAAGTGCCCAGAGCCGGAATCGAACCAGCGACACGAGGATTTTCAGTCCTCTGCTCTACCAACTGAGC
>DXIQ01000032.1 GCA_019112785.1 Candidatus Blautia stercorigallinarum | reverse complement strand
CTCAAGATAATGGATGTAGTTCCGGAGCGTCTGTTGGTTCCCGGGAAGTTTCTCATAGTCTCCGTTTTCGATGAATTTTTCTTCCAGGACATCGTAAACAGATGACATACAGAAACTTCTTCCGCTGTTCGTCTCAAGAATACTGATAATCGTGCTGCGGAAAGGCTCTGCGTCAAAGGTTTTTGGTTTTGCGAGCTTAGCACCGGGATCATCCGGGAGCACATCCATGTCATAATACTTGCTGATTGTGGGCCGGCTGGGAGGCTTGCGTCCCTGCGCTTCATAGTATCTGATAATATCAGCTTTTGTGTAACCTTGCAGTTTTAAATCCTGTATTTCCTGCATTTTTGTTTTTGTCAGCATAAAGGTCTCCTCTCTTATGTACTGCTTACAGTATACAAAATCGGATGAACCGCTGACTCCTCCTGTGATAAAACTCGCCGTAGGGGATGTAAAAAGTGATTACCAGACGGTGTAAAGAACTTGTTACCATTTCATGTAAAAAAGTTCTTACCGAGTCATGTAAAAAACTCCTTACCCTGTGGCTGTAAAATCACCTTACCACGCACACGTTGTGCTTCCTGAAAAATCAAGCATAGTTCTTCAAAGCCTGGAGCAGAGCAGTCATCAGCCTGGCAGGACAGTCGGCACCCACTTCAATCCGGATGTTTCCCGGAAGAAAGATCGTAATAGAATGATTTCCTGCCGGAGCGTTAAACTGCAGCTCCTGTTCCGACGGGAGCTTTGCGAACACCGGATCAGAAAAAGATTCCGTTCCAGTAGTTCCTGACTGGATCTTACGGATCCAATAGCCCAGAGTAGACTGTGGGATCTCATTCTGCTGACACCAGTCTTTGCGGGATAAGCCGCTTTCCTGGAAAGAATGGACTCGATCAGCCCAGAGATCAGTTTTTGAGATTTTATTGCCATCCATCTCTATTGGTATCACCTCCATCATTTGAGAACATCTTATCAAATGCAGGAAGGGATTTGAAGATACGGATGATTACCTACTTACCATGTCCTCGCTTCCCTTCTGCTCCTTCTCATAGGCCAGCCGGCAGGTTTCATCTGCATAAAGCCAGGAAAATACCTTTTTCCCGCCGTCAAAATGTTTATTGTAAGTGCCGAAAGACAGCTCATGGATCCTTGGATCTTTCCGGTTCATCCCTGCTTTCTTTCCTATGTATTTCACATAGGCTTTCGCAGCCTTCAGCTGAAAATCCGGAATCATTCCTGTCCCGGCAAGTATTATGCCCTGTATCCCTGCGGCATGTTCTGTCAGATAGGACTGCAAAATGAAAGATCCCAGTGAAAATCCCATGGTATAATACGGAAGATCCCCAAACCTCTCCCCTGTCTTTCTCCTGCAGGTTTCAAAGTCTTTCACCGTATCTTCCCATTTTTCTATATGCACAGGTTCCTCACCAGGAGTCACAGATTTCCCATGTCCGATTACATCATTGGCCGCCACTGCATAGCCGTATCTGATCAAAAACTCTGCAAAATCCCTATATCTTTGACCATATTCTGTCAATCCGTGAGAAATCTGCAGCACTGCTTTTGGCAGCTGCTCCGGTTCCCACCAGGTTCCATGAATGGTTGTTTTGTTATCTGCTGATAAAAAAATAAATTTTTCTTCTTTCATGATTCTTTTGTTCCCGTATTTTTCTCCCTTGCCTGGATTTCCTGCCGGATCAGTTCCTGTATCCGATCTTCTTTTTCCTCCAACTCCTCTGCTATCCTGGAAATGCTCTTTCCCTTGGCAAGTTTCTTCTTGATTTGTTCGCTAAGCTGGGCGTCTCTTCCTTCTCTTCTCCCTTCCTGCAGGCCTTCCTCCCAGGCATCTTTCCTTTCCATACGGATATGTTTTTCCTGGTCGTATTCATATATACTCATCTTCTTCACCTCCGCCCGGTTCTTCTCCAGAAACTCCTTCAGGATCCCCTCCCGGATACACTCTGTGATAGCCCGGTCTACAGCCTCTGCCAGGGAAATTTCTTTCGCGTATTTCCGCACCCGGTCCACGTATTCCGCGTAATCCTTCAGATCCCGGCAGGCTTCCATCAGTTCCCGGTTATGATTCCGGTTGATGTTCAGAAGCACCGCTTTCAGCTCCAGCTGCGCTTCTTTCATCCTTACCGCATAGAGATCCGACAGCCGCAGGATCTTACGGTCCGGCTGGGGCTCTTCTCCGTTATAGAAGATCACAAAACAAGGCGATGGAATAGTCAGCGCTTTGCTGCTGTAAGGATTCTCCTCTGCTGTCACATTGTTCCTAGTGTTCGTCTGTCCCGTAATAAGACCTCCTTTTCTGAAAATGTGCAGAAGGTCTTTTCGCGGTACATATCCTCCGGGAGGAAACCTCTCTGCTGTGTTGTTGGGATAAAAGCATTGAGATTTCTTTCCTTTGATATGATCCATAGAAATATAAGACAGAGCCGCAGCTCTCTGAAGTGCTGTTAAGGATGTTGAAATATATAATGCTTTGTGTTTATAGTAGCATATTTTTTAAAAAGGCAACAGAGGTTAAGTTAGACAAAATACTGAGATTTTGGAAAGGCGTTTTTTGTGGATTTTATTTCCTTTTAATCGAGGATCAGCCCGAAACGTACAAACATCGGATACAGATAGCTTGCCCCATATACGCCAAGTCTTTTGGGACCGCTGACTTCACCCTTACACTGAACAGTTTTCCGCAGCGCAATATCTACACTGCTTCTTACAATTGTCTTCTTTTTCCTATCCACCACGATCTCATTTCCGGATACCGTATAATAAAAACACAGTCCTTTCACTGTAGCAAAACGATATCCGGCAAAAATCTGAATTGTCTCCCAGAGTTTTTCTTTCATAACTCTGCTCTCCTTACAGACTAAAAGCGCTTCCACTGCTTTTTTCCTCTGCCGGTACAGGCGGCACCGCTGTGCGCAGAGACTGATTTCATTCAAATTATATACTGATTTAGAATACGGCAGGTAGGAATGGACGGAGGAACGCTTCAGGCCGGTAAATTCCATGATCTGCTCAATGGATTTACCTTCCGCTTTTAATTTATTGACCTCATCACTGATCTCGGTATGATACGCCCCTGCAGTAATGAGCAGCTTCCTGGCTTTCATCAGGGTAATGCCAAACTCATCCGCCACCCGGCGAAGAGATGCAGCGGAAGATCTTCCCCTTCCCAGCGCGCCGTCGGTAAGGTAAGCATCAGAAACAGCAGAAAAAAGTTCCTGCATAATACTTTCTGAATTGTAATCGGGTTTCTTTTTCGGACGTCCTTTATCTGTAGTTTTGTTCATTTTTCATGTCAATCCAATCAAATCAAATAATAATTTACAGAGAACCCTCGTAAGGGCTCTCTGAAGATATCCGGTCTTTCCGGACTAAAAATCTCCGCAATTCATAGGCGGCAGAATAATATGAGAAACGCTTCATAAAATTGTCAAATTCTTTTTCCATTCTTTCTACTATACTATTCATAATCTCACCTACTTCATTTCTTCTATCCAGCTGTCGTCTCTTATTACTGCCTGACTTCCATAACCTCCTCTATCTTCCCCTTAATATTCTCCACCGAGTCCTCATTGGGCCACATGACGTACAGGGGCTGGCTCCCTGAGGAATAGCAGGCCTGGGTATCTCCCGCCCCCACGGCTGCTGTAGATTCTATGGTCCACTGGCTTCCCTCTGCCAGCTGCCTGCTGATCAGAGCAGTCATCTGTTCCCGGCTCATGTTGGTCTCTACGCTGCTGCTCAGGGTATCTATAAGGCTTCCCATATTCTGCAGAATGGCAGGACTCATCGCCTTCTGGATCAGAGCAGTCAGAAGGATCTCCTGATTCTTGCCTCTCTGGTTGTCGCCGGAGGTAAAGCTATATCTTTCTCTGGCAAATGCCAGAGCCATATCTCCGTCCAAATGGTTTACGCCCTGATCAAAATGGTACTTAGAGGTTGAGAATTCATAAGGGGAATCTACATCTACGCCTCCAAGAGCGTCTACGATCTCCACAACAGATGTAAAATTCACCTTCACATAGTAGGAAATGTCTATATCATAAAGATTCTCCAGGGTCTCCATAGACTTGTCCACTCCGTAAATCCCCGCATGGGTCAGCTTGTCCCTCTGTTCTCCTGATACGCCGGGAATGGTTACGTAATAATCTCTTGGGGTAGAAGTAAGGAGGATCCTATGTTCCTGAGGGTTTACCGAGGCAATGATGTTCACATCACTTCTGCTGGTAGTTGAGATCGGCCCGTTTACATCAATTCCGCTGATATAAAGATTAAAAGCTTCCCGGGTATCCCCGGGCTCCTGGGATTCTGTTTCCACCGGGACCTCCACACCGTATCTGTAGATTTCCTTTACCTGGTCTGCGTATCCGTCTATGTACTCTTCCAAGATTCCGGAAAAGGCATTATTATAAACTGCCGCCTCTACTCTTCCGGATAACAGGGCCTGGGCCTCCTCCTGGATATTATCATATTCCTGGATCTTAACAGATCTTCCAAGATTAGTCTCAATATCCTGGATCATCTTTTCCGTATTTTCTGTATCAGAAGCAGTCTGTATCCCAAACCGGTAATTGGCAATATCCTGAAGCTGACTGGCCTTGTCTTCAGCCTTTACTACCACGACCATGTCGTAAGTCTGGTAATCCAGGCCGGCTATTCTGTCCATAAAGCTCACTGCATACCGCACACCGGCTATTCCCAGGCCGGAAAGGATAATTATCAGTATGCTCAAGACAATACCCAGTATAAAAATCCTGGTTCTCCGAAACTGCAGGAACATATTAAAGGCTGCCATCACTATAAGAATGATCAGCAGAATCAAAAAATATGTATCGGGGACCAGCCCGCTTGTTTTCAGCAGAAATAAAAGCGCTGCCGAAAGCAGGATCTGTATAAATACAATAATCTTACCTGCCAGATGTGATTTCATAATAGTTTCTCCCATTTTTAATCCGCAGTCCATCTTGCTTCAAAGTCTGTATTCTCCAGTTTGAAGCCCATCTGTAATTTTTTCTTTATTTCAGCGCCGCCGGGCATAAAGCTGATCGTAGAATATTGAGAACGCACAGCATTTTTTATTGCATTGATCGAAGCTTTTGCTTTAGACCAGTTCTGCGGGCTGAATACTCTTCCATTGTCCTGGGTTTCCTGAATAGAATTTTCAAAAGCCAGATTCAAGGCAGCTCCCGCCATAGAAATTGCCTGATCCATAAGCTGATGCTCCTTTAACTGCTGTAATACCCTTGCCGGACTTGGTACGCTATCCGGAGGCATATTATTTACCGTATCAAACAACAGAGAAACTGCAAATAGATGATGATAGGTTATGTAAGACTTCATAGACAGCATAGCGCTGTTAAGTCCCAGAGGATTCTCGGACACCCAGCACTTCTTTACCTCATCCATCAGTTCTTTCAGGGCCTGCATGTTTTCCGGTGGATAATCTTTATGAAAAAGCTGGCTGAAGTTCTTATCGAAAATTCTGGTTTCGCTATAAGAAAGCGTAGGCCTTTGTGAATGCCAGGCACACATTTGTTTGCCAAGATCTGTCAGATTAATTATATGGCTTGTATTATACTTGGCCGTATTAACATTCTCCCCTCGCTTTGTAATAAAATAGCCATCCGTGAACTTCTGCTCATAAGCTTTCTTCATCATCAGAACATTTTTATCATTACTCCTGAGATCCCTTGCCTTAACAGCGCTTTGCGAATTCGTTGAAATGCTGATCTTATCGGCCGTCTCTGTATCCTTGATCTCATAGAAACGGAACATAACATATGCGCCATCCGCCTTTTTAACCGCTTCCGAGCAGTTGTAGATAGTGCTTAATGACTGGCAGCCATTCACCACATTAAGTTCCCGGGTACTGATCGTATTCCCCGCTGCGTGCAATTTGGAACAGATAGCCGTAATGCCATTATGATAGAAAAAGAAATCCCCGGCGTCTTTGCGGATCGTCTTTGCAATACCTTTATTGACCTTATTGCTGTTTCCAAGAGACTGGCGCACATTTTTGCGAAACAGAGCGCCGTCTTTTATGCCCGGGATCTTAATGCACTCCTTTAGAGGAATAGCCGCAATTACCGCTTTAGTCCCGTCAATTGAAAGTTCCATATATTTTCCCGGCTCAACCGTAAAATCATAGTTTATGTATGGTCTGGATCTGTTAAGCGCTTCATCATACCGGAACTTCAGACATTCCGCGTCAACCAGCGCTATGCTGGCGCTGATGGAATCATCTGCAGAGAGCTGATTATTATATGCTTCCAGATCCTTTGCGGCTTCAGCTGTTAATGCAGACGTAGTAATCAATTCAAAAACAATTTCATAGTCATCTTGCAGAGCGTCCGAAATATCAAGGATCTTCGCCTTTAGCCGGTCATTGGCCGCTTCCTGCAGTGCGGCTAAATCTTTAATCTGGATCCAGGAGGAAAGAACTTCTCTTAATGGCTCCGCATTTATAGTACCCTGAGAATAGAATTTACCCTGAATGATATAGATTGTCTGTGCCTGATCATTGATATAAACGGCGTCCATCTGTTTATCTCCCGCGCCATCAGTTATACATTCTCTTGTTTCGATCGGATCCAGATTGTGTATATTCCTCAGATACCAGGCCACAAACCTTTGGCCATCGTTTGGATAGTTATTCATATAGTATTCCCCGGCTATATCTTTTTTGACCTGATCATAAATTTCCATCATAGATTCCTCCCTAAACCTCAATAAAAATCCGGGATTATCCTTTGTTTACAGTAGTCTCTTCACCTCCGCCCGGTTCTTCTCCAGAAACTCCTTCAGGATCCCCCTCCCGGATACACTCTGTAATAGCCCGGTCTACCAAGCAGCCTTTCCCTGTCCCCGAAGAGCATGGCGAAAACCGTAGATTTGTAGTTCCGGTTGACAGCCGGTATTTCCGCTGTCACAGTGTTCTTCGTCTGTCCCATAATAAGACCTCCTTTTCTGAAAATGTGCAGAAGGTCTTTTCGCGGTACATATCCTCCGGGAAGAAACCTCTCTGCTGTGTTGTTGGGATAAAAGCATCGAGATTTCTTTCCTTTGATGTGATCCATAGAAAATATAAGACAGAGCCGCAGCTCTCTGAAGTGCTGTTAAGGATGTTGAAATATATAATGCTTTGTGTTTATAGTAGCATATTTTTTAAAAAGACAACAGAGGTTAAGTTAGACAAAATACCGGGATTTTGGAAAGGCGTTTTTTGCGGATTTTATTTCTAACTCAGCCATCTAAAAACTCTTTTTTCAATTCATCAATAAGTTCAAATGGAAATATTTCCGCACAGCCGTCCGGAATCTCTTCCAGCTTTGCAATAAACTCCTTTACAAGTTCAATTGCTTCTGCACTGTGTTTTCCTTTGACAGCAGAGGCATGTCTCACATACCATATCTGATCATATATCTCCACCTGAGAAAACAGCAGGCTTACATCAAAGCTAAAATCCATTTCATTTCCCTCATTAGCTTCTCCGTATCGCGCAATAATCCAATCCAGTCTTCTCAGAATTGCCTGTTTATTGATATCCAATGGTATATATACACGAACATTGTCGGCCACATTTTCAGGTTCCTTATTCCCCCACGCCGCTTCATAATTCGAAGCATCTATCAGCCATGGCTCATTGATAAACAATGGTTTGGGGTCTTTCGGAACCGGATGTATATCCAGATCATGATGCTCAAGATTCATCTTCTTGTACCTCCCTCTCACAACCCAATTCGTTTCAGCAATTCCCACTGCCCTTTAGCAGCATCTACATTTTCATTAAAGTTTTCCAAGCTTCTTCTCACTCTCTCCTTATTCCTGATCCCCAGATACCAGCGCTTTACCCAGGCCGCCGGCAAAAGAACAGGATATTTTTCCAGTTCAGGGAGGAAGTCCTTCATATGGGACCTGTCCGGAAATACCAGGTAGAGAAGGGCTCTTAACTTCACCAACAGGTTTCGGTTACTCCCTTTTTTCCGGATTCCTTTGCGAAGCCTTCGGATGCTGTCATCTCTTTCAAATCCAAAAACCCCTCCGGAAAGAACATACTCTTCAAAAACCGCCAGGGTTCCGGGATCCAGATCCTTTACAGAAGCTGAAATTTTCACATGAAACCAGCCCTGACATATAAACAGCATAGTCTCAATAAATTCTTTTAGCTGTAATTTATCAGCTTCTGACCATATATACTGCCAATCCATTTGCCCGTCATAATGCTTTATGTAAAGGGCAATGTCCAGGATCATCCTTATACCGGCTCCCGTGGAACAGAGATGCTTCGCCAGATGAAAACACAGAAACAGGAAATGATCTTCTAAAGACAGCCGCCTTTGTGTTTTATCTCCTACAGAATGAGACTTATCAAAAATCTCGGAAAAATATCCGATATAATCCACATCATTCCAGTATTTTCCACCTGCGAGATTGACATGGATTTCAAAGGTTACCATCCCCTTTTTATAAGTCCATACATTACTTCCCAGGCCCTGACGCTCATATCCCAGATTTTTCAGGATCTCATCTGTTTTTAAGCGGTCTTTCTCCTGTATCAGAATATCTATATCGCTCATGGTACGCAGTTCCGGTTCCGGATAAAGTTGTTTTAGGACGCAGCCTTTAACCGGGATATATCCTATTCCCTGTTCTGCCAGTTTATCTCCCAGTTCCTCCACGGCGAAATCCTGAAGACTGCTAAGATATATGGCAGAGATATAGGCTTTCTTAAATAAATCCAATGACTCCCGGGAACCTCTTGTCCAATCCGGATCAATTTTATAAAGTTCCTGAAAAATAATGGGAAGAACACTATGTTTTTTCCCAGCCTCATAGAGTTTCTCATAGGAAAAAGAAGCGGGGAGTCCGATACCCGCTTCATTTATATATGTGTCTAATAAAGTAATCAGCCATTTTGTTTCTAATGTTATAAACTCTCCCTGTGTCTTCATAACACTTTCCTTTCAACAAATCCTCTCCAGGATATAAAGAATTCTGCATACAGATTCTTTTCATCGCAAACATCCACTGGTTCTGTTTCAGGCCCTATCCTTCCACGATCCGATATTCACAGCATCCGGGAAGCCGGACAATCTCTCCGGCGCTTTTCCCTGCAAATTTCACTTTTCCCGGAAGCCATATACTTCTGTACGGTCTGAACACGACGCCTTGTATAACTCTGTCCTGAAGGGGGATCGCTTTCTTTTCCTCGATCAAAACCGGTTCGTCTATCTGAAAATCTTCCTCAAACAAATCTCCCGGTACAGTTAATTCACAATTCTGCTGAAGAGTCATTCCATTGTACACTATATCGATTGCTTCATACAGATCGTTCAACACATCCTGACCAGATACCTTATGCAGCTGAAATTCCATCTCATAATATTTTTCAATAGCCTTCAGTTTTTCCATCCCGGACAGCCAGAAACCGAACATATTTTTCACATGCTGTCTGCTGTTCCACATCTTTCCCGGATGACCGGAAGGCAAAAGCATCTGCATCTTATGCTCATTATCAACAGCAATCCGGAGACTGTCCGCATCAAGGCATTTTCCAACTAACCCAAAATGATCTAATCTGTCTGATACACGTTTATCCAGGATATGATAACCTATTTCAAAGTTATTTAAATGATCTTTTATATATATCATATCGATCACAATATAAGCATTTTCAAATATATATCTTGCTATATCATTCCAATAAAACTCCGTAATTTTCCCATCTGTCAGCGGAAAGAGCATATCGTCAATATATAAACTTCCTTCATATGTATGTCTGGGAAAATCCAGCATATATGACGGTACACCATAACGCATATCATTTTGAAGCATAGCCTCTGTTGTATTCAGGAAACGGCTTACCATCTGAACATTCGTTAATCCTTCTGCGTTTTTTCCCATACAGTCCCTGATATAGGAAATCGTCTCTTCCGGAAGCATCAGTTCCGAATCCTCCGTAATAATCTGGCAGACCTGGTCTTCCATAGCCCCATACTGAGAGGAAGAGCTCCTGGCGCCGGGGCCTTTTTGCTTTACTGCAAGAACATTTTCATAGCAAAACTTCCATATCTCAGGTCTGTCTGGCAATTCATCAACCTTTGCATCTATCACTTCCTCATCCGATGATATGGGATTCACAAAATATCCTTTAAAATTTTCTCCGTCTGTTTCGATATATGCCACAGCTCTCGTCCACATTGTATAAAACCTGGCCTGTCCCAAATCTTTTGACATCTTACCAGGTTTCTTTGCCTCAATGACCAATAAGCTATGTTCCTCTACCCACCTTTTGCTGTTCTGGGTATTCTGCCTGTATCTTCCAAAAGAACTTTCCGAAAAAAATATAAAATCAGCATTTTTGCCCTGAGACATTCTCCTCCGGCATACCCATATACGGGAAACTCCTCTCCTCTCAATGGAGACGGATATCCCAGCGCTTCAGATAAGCCTACAATAAACTTTGAACGCACTTCGGACTCTGACAGAATTTCAGATAATCTATATTGGTCAATCACTGCCTGGATCTGCGCCTTATCATAATCTTTGGCACAATCTTTCATTTAATCTTCACCTTTTATCTGTATATGATAGACTAGAAACACTAGCTCATTTTCTGACCGCAGTTTTTATGATATAATGCGCTCAAATAGGACACTAAATTATAAAAATCTACCTGGGAGAGTATCGTATCGATAGAGCTCATGATTTACAGATACTATATACCTCATCATATGATATAAATAATCATAATAAATTAGACAAAGTTTTCTCTACCACCTTTTTTTTATCAAAAAATTTTTCCACATGTTTTCTTCCTTCAATTCCCATTTTTCTTCTATCATCCCAATCAATTGTTATCATCCTTTTCATAGTCCTATAAAGGCTTTCCCTATTCTTAGCATCACACAAAAGACCTGTAACACCCTCTATCACAGCTTCTTTACAGCCAGGTATATTCGATGTTATAAGCGGTCTTCCTGACGCAGCACATTCAAGATTAGTATTTGCCATACCTTCATGCCATGAAGGCAATACAAAACAGTGTGCTCTCTCAATAAAAGGGACTACATCATTTTGATAACCATAATACTTAAGCCAACCAGCTTTTTCATAGCATTTCATAATCGGCCTGTAATTTTCCTCACATTCTCCCACTATATCCAATATACAATGTTGTCCATCTTCAATTAATAATTTCATTGCCTCAAATAATTCATTAACACCCTTTTCTTTCATTATACGTCCAATAAATAAAAATATAAATATATCATTATCTTTAGGATATGGTTTATACCTATATTCCTCTAAATTAACTCCAGCCCCATGTAATAGGCAGGTTTGTTCTTTCCTAACAATATGACTGCTTACAAAAAAACATTCATTTGCAAAGTTTTCAAAAAATACGACTTTAGCCTTACATAAGGCAATTTTATATAAGAACATCACCATTTTTTTTAATATATCCTGTTTTTGAAATGCTGTACCTAAACCTGTTATATTAGCCGCATATTTAATCTTATCCTTCCTACATACAATTCCTCCGTATATATTTGGTTTTATTGTATATGTTATAACCAAATCTGGGTGAACTCGTTTTATCTCCTTATTGTATCTTCTAAATAAATCAAAATCATGAACAGGATTCTTTCCCCTTCTATCTAATGGAAGATTTATTAATTTCGTCCCCATTTTTTCCAATTTTTCTGCATATAAGTCTAACGGGGCTCCTATGTAAACGGAATGGCATTTTAACAATTCATATATTAATTCCTTACGAAAACCATATAAATTTCTACTTGCATTTGATAGTAACAATATTTTCATATTTATATCCATTCCATCCTATAATGTCAAGTCTAAAATCATTGATTTTTGTACTGAATAACGATAGATGGATGCAGTTCATAAAGCATCCTTTAATCAATGATTATAAAGGCTATTTTCCCTCTGTTTCGCTATGATAGTGAACCTTCCGTGTCTACAGGGATCTCGTCCCAACTATTCATACACTGAGTGCCAGCCAAGCTTTCATACAGAGTCTATGCCCTATAGAAGATACTCCTACCGACTACAGCTCTTGTTTATATTTGATTATTTACTGACCTGACCGATCCCGCACAGCACTGATTCAGTGGACGCTTCGCTATACTTCCCCTTAGCCGTTCTTCTGCTGACAGGGATTCTTTTCCCCGCCTCCTTCCGGTTCCTTTCTAGAACCCTGCTCAACATCAGATAGTTCTGAAACTCAGCAAGATCCTGGAATTCTTCTTTTCTGATCGATTACGCTGTGAGTTCTTCGTCAGGTTCCATGATCTTCTCTGCAAACCACCGTACCGCTTCCTTTCTGGCTACTGTGCCGTCTTTCAGCCCTATACTCGTTTCTGCATACCTTATGATCTCAGATATCCTCCTGTAGCCGCGTCCTCTCAGCTTTGCCGGATTCCTTCTACCCCAGTTTCAGGGATGTTCTCCGGAAACGGCGCTTCCTTCTGCACTGCCATACAGAAATCCCCATCGATCTTTCCGTATACAGTAAAATCGTTCGTACCGTGCTAGTACATCGAATAATAATTAACTAGCTACATTTAGTTTTCGCTTCATCCTCGGATATATCATCAATCTTATATGTCCAATGAAATACAACAGGTTCTGCATTCACTTCATCAAAATATTGATATATACACTTCGGCAATTCCTCTTTTGATTTGACCCGAATGCCTTTTAACATTTGTTTTGTCATTTTGCTAAAAAGCATTCGATCAGATTAAGCCACGAAGCGTGCTTCGGTGTAAAAACAAAGACATAACGACCTTTCGGTTTCATCGCCAGATAATGCTGGATTTCTTTTGAACGATGGGCTGAATGATTATCACAAATGATCCTGATCATATCTCCTTCTGGATAAATAAGGTCAAGTTTCTCAAGTAACGTGATAAAGTCTGAACTTTTATGTGTTTCGCTTACTACCGGAATTGCGATCCCTGTAAGAAGATCAATCCCGGCAATGAGTGATAGTGTTCCAAGTCGTTTATACTCATAATCCCGATATACGCAGCTTTTTTCGGTAGTCAGTCTGAGATCATCCCCTGTTATTGCAATTGCTTGTATCCCTGGTTTTTCATCACAGGATATCGTGTGAACCATGGGACCTTCCTTTTGGACAATGATATTGCCGTTTTCGTCGAACTGCATTTCAACTTGTTTGTATACGACTAAAACCTTGTGCATTTTGGATTCGGAATCCGGATCCCGCTTTTCGCAATAATACTTTATTTTAAATGGTTTGACTTCGGACCGCTTTAGTATTTTTGCACCATAGGTCGTGTAATTGTAGTCAGCCTTGGATATCCAGCATCTTCAGCGTGGCTCTGTATATGTTGACGAAGATTTTTTAAAGTCCACAGTTCCTGTGAGTAGCTAAGATCACAAGGTCTCTGGCATGCTATACTGATAATCCAGGCAACCGCATCATCTGTGATCTCAACAGGACGCCCTTTACGTTGATCATCAAATAATGCTCGCTGCACGCCGCCTTCCTTAAATTTAGAAAGGCAAAGCTTAACCGTGTTGATATTAACATCCAAACGTTCTGCGATGTTATTGTTTGAGGCACCTTGAGATTTATATAAAAGTATTTTTGCACGATCAACGACCTGAGCCTGAATCGTACGTTGACGAACCAGAGACTACAGATATTCTAAGTCATCGTTTGTAAGCGTTATTGCTTTTGCGTGTGCCATACGGATACCTTATTTCTTCGTTTATGATTTCGGTATAGCATAAGCGAAAAAATTTAGCCAGTTATTTAATTTCTTTTATACTAGTAAATGCGGAAGAACCAAAAGAGGGTTGCAAAAAACACTCCTAGTGCTCTGTGTGGAGGTTGAACTGTACTAGCAATTTTAGCTTCTTTTGGAATATCACACCCAAATAGAATCCTTAATAGCAATACCCCCCTATTTTTTCTTGAAAAATTATATAGAGCAGCAAACAAGCCTTTCATAACAAAATTCTTTTCATTTTATGCGCAGCCATACATTATAACATTTTCATTTTAGTATAATGCGTACATTTGAAATGATTTACATACAAAGCCATCAATGCCCATGGTGCAACGTGCAGCCATAGCGTATTCGAAAGAAGTAATTCAAACGACAATGTCAAAAAAATAATAAAAAGTAGTCTTTCATCTTTATTCTTAACTTTAACAAAAAAACGCACAATACCAATAATCATAACAATTATAATTATAGAACCAATTAGCCAACCAAAACTCACCAACAATTCAAGAAAAATGTTATGAGAATAGCCCCACCTCATCCCAAGGTTATAAACAATATTTCTTTCACCGTAAACACCGTATCCATAAAAAGGACCATTTTGGATCATGTTCAATACTGTCATCCAAATAATCCATCGTCCATTCGAGGTTTCTTCAAAATTACTAAAGCTAAAATTAAGGAGACTGTCTATGAATCGAGAATTCAATCCCATATTTTTAAGCAAATCAGATACTGTGGTTAATCCTGTATCTGATAACAAGAATATTGCCATTCCGACACACAAAAATAATAAAATATAATTTTTCAATTTCATCTTCCCATTATTATGCATCAAAATCAAAAATAGAATTCCTAGCAAAAATCCGATCAATGTCCCTCGGCTTCCGTAGACAAGTATGCCCAAGATACCCACAAAAATCGGAATAATGACCCATCTAATTTTCTCTCTTAACAAATATATTGATACAAAGCATATAGCCATTAATACGCCATAACTCCATGACATATTGCTTGTTGTATGACGCACAACATCAAACTGAGTATATGTCCAATAACCATTTTGGATAACTTCAAGGGCTCTCCATGTATAATAAATGCATAATACAATGCCTGTTTTTTTTAAAACCCCAAGAATATCCATAGCATTATTTTGCAATCTTATAACAGCATAAGAGTAAATACCACCCCATGTTACAACATTTAAAACCCCGTATGTCCTTGTGAGCCATACGCTCATCTCTGGATTTTCCCAAAATTTAAAGAAAAATAATCCAAAGATAACAAGATAGAAAAGTAAAATATCAATATACCGTCCCAAACACCTGTGCTTCTTTATTAGTGTTAATAGTATTAGAAACCAAAGAGTTGCCGGACACAAAATCCATCCACCTGGCAAATGAGTAAACAAATTCTCTCGCCAAATAGACATGGTAAAATAATAAAACAACATTATTTTTTCTATCTTGGGAATTCTTAGCGTAAATCGAAAATGCATATATTTATTCTTTCCTTCCAAATCTATTAGTATGCCTCTCAATCAATCTCATTATTTTTTCTCTGCATATTTGATAATTTTCTCTAGAAAGAACGGAAAAAACATATTCATATTCTATGCCTTCATGGAAACCACGCTTATACTCCTGCGCGCCTATCTGCATTTGGATACCGCGTACTGACTGATTGTCAGTTGCGGCATCCATATATATTTTATCAACCTTAAGGATATCAAAAGCAAAATCCAATCCGAGAAGCAAAGCTTCCATGTTTTGAAATGCATCTCCGTATCCAATTGTACGTCCGCTCTCTGCAGAATTTTCTTTCACATTATAAATGCCACGCATCCCTATGACATTGTCATTATGATCCAACACAACAAATAGATAATCGCCTTCTTTTTTTTGTTGCTGTATAATATAATTTTTTTGGTCTTCTACAGTCCCTTTAATTTGATGCATATATTTGACTTTTTCTCTATCCATACGCATTTTGTATGTAATTTCTGCATCTTCGGGCATTATAGATCGTAGCCTAACAGTAAGACCTTTTATCTCTTTTGGATAAACCATTAGAATTCTCCTCTCCTATTTTTCTTTTTTTTCAATCTTCCTATGACAGATGCAAGTATGTCCTTATAAATAAATAGGTACAAACACTCTGCTATTATCCCGAAGATAATTGAAAGAATAATACTATCATGTACCAAAATTCTCCACACAGCAAAAAAAGAAACAAAAACAATCACATTTACATATATCTTAACATTAATATTAATTAATTTCATTTTTTTCAGAATAATTACACATAACAAAATAGAAATTATATATCCCAACAATGTTGCTATCGAAGCGCCCTCAATACCTACAGCCGGTATCATTACCCAATTTAATATTATATTCAAAATAGCTCCGACTGAAAGAGCCAATAAATTTAAGTAAGTCTTTTTCATGATTGTGAACTGGTTTGCCAAAACCTGATATAACATCAAAAGCAACGGTGCAAGAAACAAATAGGGCGCCACTATATAGCCTTCGTAATATTCTTCTGTAAAAAAAAGTTGATAACACAATTTTGAAACGGCTGTAAGTGCCACCGTAGAAGCAAAAGCAATCGCACCTAAATATTCAAAAATATTAGATTTCAGTTGAACCTGATCATCGTCATTCATGGTTGAGTAAGCAAAATAAAGCCATCCTCCCGCAAACGCATTATAAATCAAATTACTAATATGACCAATTCTGGATGCCACCGAATATACCCCGGTTGCAGATGTGCCCAAAAGCTGGGAGATCATTAATTTGTCGGCCGAATTATAGACCCAGTACACTAAGAAATTCGGCAAAAGCGGAAGTCCGACTTTTAATAATTCTCTCAATTTTTCTTTATCAAAAGATGAAGTTTTAAAAAAGCTGGCATTCATAATTCCAAAAGAAATTTCCAGAATAAGACCGGAAATAGCTGTCGCAAGTGGCATTGCTAAAGCATAATATCCTTCTAAAATTAATGGTATAGCGACGGTGTAGGATATTAATGGTGATATGGTATTAGTGATTAAAAAAACTTTTCTTTTATTCTGGATTCGGGTAGGAGCAGAAACTATCTGATTCGTCGAATTTACAAGAAACCCTACTGTAGTAATGTCAACGAGTTTTACGTACTGCGTGCCCCCATAATACCAGTCAGCAATCTGTTCTCGAAAAATTATACACAGCAGGGCTAATACTATTGTTGTCGTACTAACAAACCCCATAGCCGTAGAACATACTTTTCTTTGCATATTAATATTATCATCATCGAAGAAAAGGCGGAACATTGCATCATACATACCACATACTGCTAATGCTGAAGCAAACTGAATGAAAGATGTTGAAAGATCGTTTAAACCCATATATTCTGAGCTTGGATATAGTCGAGTTATGATTGGCAGCATGAAAAAAGGAATCAGCTTACTGATCATTCCACCAAATCCATATACGACAATATTTTCAACAAAAAGCTTCGCTCTACTTCTACTCATTATAGACCCTCATTTCTCTATTCCACTACAAATTTCCTTAACAAATACATCATAGTCTCGAATATATTCTTCAGGATCATAATGTTCACTGGCGAGAACAAGAAGTACAGAATCCTCAGAAAAATCATACATATCCTTCCAAACCATCGTAGGAAGATACACGCCTGTATGTGGTCTATTTAAACAATAAATTGCTTCATTCCCTTCCCCATCTTTTACTTTTATTTTGCTTTTACCCGCAACATTAATGAGGACAAATTCTGTCTTTCGATTAGCATGTTGACCACGTACCACATCTTTATCCGAACCATATATGTAAAAAGCCCTTTTGATCTCAAAAGGGATATCTTGTCCTCCTTCCACAATCACAAGATGTCCTCTCTCATCCCCGTGTTGGGGAAATTCCAGCATCTGCACCTTATTCATATTATGCATCTTTCACACCACCTATCATATTTTAAAACTATTAATTGCATTTATAACTACCGTTTGCTCTGATTCCTTCATACCATTATACATAGGTAAACTAAGAACCTCATCTGCATATTGTTCAGCAACAGGAAAATCACCTTTTTTATAACCTAGATATTTATATGCTTCACTTAAATGCGGAGGGATTGGGTAATGAATAATGGTTCCTATTTCTAGTTCTTTTAAATATTTCATTAGCCTATCACGATATTTAGGCACGTGGATAACATATTGATGCCATGTCGAATCTGTACCTGGTCTTAACTTCGGAAGCCGAACATAGGGATTATTAATCTCTCTACTATATCGTTCTGCAATCCGGCATCTCTCTTCATTAAATTCATCCAAATGAGTCAACTTAATTCTCAATAGTCCTGCCTGTAGTTCATCCAAACGGCTATTGGCACCAATCACTTCATTTTGGTACCGAATACGACTTCCATAATTTCTAAAAACGCGAAATTTATCTGCTATGGTTTCATTATCCGTAACTATACAGCCTGCATCGCCAAATGCTCCACAGCCTTTACTAGGATAAAAACTAAAACAACCGATATCACCAAACGTTCCTACTCTTTTGCCGTTCCAATGGTTCCCATGGCTTTGCGCGCAGTCTTCTACAACAAACAATTTATGTTTGTGCGCGATATCCATAATACGCCCCATATCGCAAGAAGTTCCATAAAGATGAACGGCCAAGATTGCTTTCGTTTTATCTGTGATTGCAGCTTCTATTTGTTCAGCATTAATATTATCGTACTGATCAGGCTCGACAAAGACAGGGGTGGCACCGTTTATAGTAATGCCCATTACACATGCAATATATGCATTTGCACATACAATTACTTCGTCACCTTCATGGACACCTAGGATGCGAAAACTGATCCATAAGGAATCTAAACCGCTTGCCAGTCCAACACAATACCTCGCACCAATATAATCTGCCCATTCCTCTTCGAAAGCTTTTACCTCTTTCCCAAGAATATACCACCCAGATCTTAGAATCTCCAAGGCTTTTTTTTCATACTCTTCAGAATGCAATTCATACTGTCGCTTTAAATTATTAGGCAAAATCATAATATACCTCTCCCTCCATTATTAATGAGTCATATTTAGCTGCACCAAGAATAAAAAGCAGAATCATTTCAATTTCCAATATCATTTCAAAAAATATAGAGGAAATTTAAAAAATAATGATATATGCCTTTTTTATCGCATTTACAAGACATCTTCTCTAATCCTAAAACGGTACTCACGAGCTAACTTGTATCAATATCCATATATTCCAGTTTACACATTGTCCTATGTGTATTTACCATTAGAGCAAAAGCATTTTGAAACTCTATTGCAATCTTTTAAGTCAGTTTCTCTCTTATGCCAGCACTAATTTCTTTTGGTTTAAATGCAATTCTCCGATTGCTTGATTATAGCGTATTGCTATTGGGAGCTTACCTGCAAATACGCCATATTACATCATTCCACAGTTGAATATATTGGGATGAAAAAAGATTCTACGAATCAGCTCTACGAAATCTTTTACTTATGATTCTCAGCAATGAGTCATCTCGAGAACCCATTCTAGTTCATCGTCACATTAAAACTGATTCCATTCATAATAAATCTCAACTAAGATAGCAACTTCCACAGGCACTGAATTCATCTTCTTATTTCTTATGTGCAAAATTATTTTTAAGTTTATCTAGAGTCTTTTTCTATTGTTGATTAATGCAAAATTCTGACATATACCTTACCCTTCGAAGGAAATTACGACTTACCTTTCCTGAAGTAAATATATCTTATAAAATTCAAAACAACCGTTAATGGATAATATCGTGCCATATACATATTGCACATGATGCCTGGTATCCGATGCATGTATCTATTTTCAGCTTCAAGCAGACGTTTTGTCCTAATTTCCAAATTAATTTCACGATGAATAATTGGATATTGACTCGTGTTGGAAGTCAATAAATTCTGCAAACCCATGCAAAACTCATGCTCTGAAATATTTGAATTTTTTATTTTTTCCGACACATTCGATCTATAATCAAAATCATCAATCAGCTTATCAACCTGCTCATTGTAATCTTTCCATGATTCATAAGTAATCCTATATCCTCCATTAAATTTGGGAAGAAGATCTTCTGTTAAACCACCATTTTTTGTATCCATCTCTACAATTGGCAGTCCCGCTGCAACAGCATATTGAGCCATTAACCCTCCCGTCTGCGGATAAGTTCCTAGATAAATATCCATATGCCTTAATACTTCTAGGAGGTCATTCCTATATGCAATAACCTTCCATCGGTTTTCTAGCCCTTTTTTCTTCACATATGCTTTCATTGGTTCCGCATCGCCTGCACCAGCAAAAATAAAGAATGCTTGCGGATGCCGATTTAGAATAGCGGTAACAACTTTCATAAATTTCCCATTTTCAGCATACACTTTCGTAAAACGTCCTCCCGAAAAAATACGTACTGCACCGACAGGAAGCTGAAAATCAAATCCTTTAAATTTTTCAGACTTTAAAACAGGATAATAAGGCAATACAAGACATTGTTCGTCTCTTAACCCCCTATACTTTACTGATGCGTCTTTTCCCATTCCTCGAAATTCAATTGAATAATCCAAAACAGTCGCTCCAAGCCAAAATTGTTCATCTCCATGATTAATCAAATATTTTGTACATCCTGATATATTACTAAAGGCTACGCAACCCACAGGATCACTGTTCCCCATATGAAGCAATACTTTTCCAGGTCTTTCTTTTAAAATTATTTTGCGGATAATTTCTATTTTCTCAACCATGCTTTTAGTAGAATCGACTATAATCACTTCGCAATTTCCACATTGTTTTGCAAGATCCACTAAATCTTTTGAGGCGTTTTCTTTCCATGTATTTACATTTATAAGATAAATAAACTTCTTTTCTAAAGAAATCAACGCTTTTAAATACTGCATAGACAAAGCAACATTTGATATTGCAATTGAATCATAGAACAAGCAATATATAGATGATTCTTGATATTTAATCTGATTAAATTTATAGGATAACTTTAATATAAGATTTTCTGAAATATCGTCTTTTAAATTAATATTTACTGTATGTTGCAAAGCTCCACAATGATACAATGCATCCAAAGCAGCATTCAGTTTTTCTTCTTTTAGTGCCCGCTTGGCAATTTTATGATATTTATCCGTATAATTCTTAATATCCCTTACCGAATACATTTTCTTCCCTCATACTCAGGCAATTCACCTGTAGCCTTTAAAGCTTTATAAATTGCCTCCAAATATCCGTATCCATTTTCTTTATCGGGTTCCAGATATCCACCTTCTGCCCATTCATTCCATGCATAAATAAATATCATATCCTTGTGATATTCTTCCTTTGCTTTCTTGATTAGCTTCGTCAAATATTTTTCGAATTTTTCAGGGGTCGATCCAGTATAAACATGTCCGTTTATGCCATGCCTCGGGGTATTGTCCCATGTAGCAAATGCCCCTGGCACACGCTTTGAATCAATGACCTCCTTGTTCAGGATGTAACTCCATATTTCATCATAGTCGTAGGTTCTAACAGTATCTGAATCTTTTGTCAGTCCCCTAATATTAATCTCGGTTCCCAATTTTTTCCCTAATAATATCGATGCCTTATAGTAAATGTCCTTCAATATTGCTCTTATTCCTGATGCCTGGACTGCCTTATCACGTTCATATCTCGCATATATTGGCTGAAATTCTATATCAAGGTCATATCTACTATCATCCTTTTTCTCCGAATAGAAATCCATATTCCCATGCTGATATGCCATGCAAAGCCCAGGAAACCCCGCATTTTTTGCCAGTTTCTGGAAATAATCAATCATATCATTTCCGCATTCAATCAATTCTGGTTTATAAATAACCAATAATGGTTTACCATCACATTTGATGTATCTTTCGTCTTTAAAAAACTGAAGCAGATAATCAAAATGATCTTTCCATTCCCGCTTTCCACCGTATTTTTGCGGAATCAATGTTTGACTGGAATTCACCCAAGCTTTTGTCCACGCCTCGTTCGCCCAGCAAATACAAAAAGGCATATCTATATTTTTATTGGCAAGCATCTGTTCCATAGGCTTTTCAAGTAACAATTTCCCGTTAAACCAATAATGGTAATAGCAAAATCCATATACACCATATTTTTTTGCAATTTTTGCTTGCCATATTTTTACGTTATCATCTAATAAATCATAATAATTACCATTTAATGGTATCTTTGGTTGAATATGCCCTTTATAAAGCGGCTTTGCTTTTTTAACATTAACCCACTCCGTAAAGCCGTCTCCCCACCATTCATCATTTTCCGGTATATTATGGAATTGTGGAAGATAAAATGCTATAATTTTCATAATATAATTCCTCTCTCAAATGTTCTTTATTTCTTCTATAAAAGTTCTATAATTATTTTCAGCATTATATTTTTGTTCCCATGTATTCCTTGCTGCGTCTCTAAGCTGTTCATAGCATTCAATATTCATAGACGCAATGGAATTCACTTTATCTGCAATATATTCGTCCGGCTCATCATCAATAAGATAACCATTCATTCCATCCACCACAATTTCAGAAGTCCCTCCCACATTTGTAGCTATACAAGGAATACCAAATGACATTGCTTCCATAATAGAAACCGGAATCCCCTCAGAATCGCTCAAATTTATAAATAAATTGACATCATTACTCCTATAAAATTCCAGAATTTTCTTATTCTCTACTCTTCCCTTAAATATAACTTTTACGTTTTCCCCCAGCATTTCGGAAGCCATTTTCCTGATTTTAGATTCTTCTTCCCCTGAACCAAAATGTACCCATTCAATCTTCTGTGTCTTGACTTTAGAAAGGGTGGAAACAATTCTGTCTATTCGTTTAACCTGTACCATATTTGAACAACTGACGATTCTAAAACATGATCCTTTGTTGTCGCATTTTTTTATGCCATTATTTAACGTCCCAAGTCTTGAAATAGCCATTTTACCTTTGTACTCTGGGAATTTACCACTAAGGTAATCATAGCCATCTTGGGAAATCAGATACACTTTATTAAATTCTCTTAAAAGAAGCCTCCTTGCAGGAATATAATGATCAGAATTTCTCTCCTCATATAAATCGTATCGATGTGCCCTTGCTATAAGTGTTGGATTATCAAAATATTTTGCTAATAACAATGCTACATATGGCTGATATTCGAATCTATAGCAGTATATGATTGCATTTTTTACAAGTTTTTTCTTATTCAAGCCTAAGATTTTCTTGGCTTTTCTAACATCAAAATGAGATCTACTAATATAGATAATTAGTCTGATAAGCCTCTTAAAATTAAGTTTTTTCTTCTTCTGAAGTTCTATTATTTCTCTATAAAAATTCATGTCAAAAAATGCCGATATTCCATTGATTATGTACGCCAATTTTGAGCCGAATACTACAGGAAATACTTTTACTTTACATTCACAGTTTATGTTTCTCTTCTCTTCTAGAGTTTTTCGTTTTACTCCAAGCGAAATAATATCGACTTCATCAAACGAATTATAATATTGCGTTTCCGTTTCCAAATATGTCTCCATACTTTTTGCTGGATATGGAAATCCTGTTGTAACCAAAAATAATTTTTTCATTACAGTCAATCCCTAATATTCTACACTTTATTTGCAAAAATTCTTGCTGGATTTCCAAATACTCTTGTATTCTCTGGAACATCTCTAATCACGACACTTCCGATTCCGACATAGGCATTGGCTCCTATTTCAAGACCAACAGCTATACATGCATGATCCCCTATAAAGCATCCCTTATGAAGCTTCGTTCCTCCTGTAATGCCACAATTTGAACTAACTGTCACATAATCCTCCAAATTGGAATCATGTCCAAGAATTGTTGACTGTAATGTAACAAAATTACCAATTTGACATCCAGTAGCAATCTTAGAATTCGGGTATGTTACAAGTCCCACACCCAAATCATACTCAGAATAGATATGCGTGCTTGGATGAATAATGGAAGCAAATTGAGCGCCTTTTTCCATCAATGCTGGACCGACGATTTTCTTAATTTCTGGATTTGCTATACCCATTGCATACCTTCTGTCCTCTCTGGGTTTGTGATCCTTGATTGTTCCAATAATGTGGTATTTACTAGGAAATTCTTTAAGTGCCTCAAGGTCATCATCCAAAAAACCAAGAATATTCCATTTTTCTTCTACTTTATTGATATCTTCAATCCAATTGGCAACCTCTCGGCCGCAGCCACCCGCACCAACAATAATAATGTCTATCACTTTATTTCTCCCTCGCATAGTCTACGTCCATTTCCTTATATCGTATCTTACCTGACTCATTCCGAAGAATCTCTGGAACCACAAACACCTTGAAAAGATTCTTAAATAGCCCTGTCTTTTCTGATATAAATCTAAGCACTTCTGTCTTTTTACTTCCATCTACAATATAAATATTCATTTGATGATCCGTTCCAGAGCAGGCACATTCGATGTTAAATTCCTGTTGAATCAGCCTTTCAGACTGATCTAGGCTAACCCTATAACTAAGAAGCTTGAGAAAACGAGATAGCCTGCCCGTTACATAATAGCATCCATCCTCGTCCCGACGGGCCAAATCACCGGTATGATAAATACCATTAAACTCATCGTCTTTCAGCAAATCCTCTTTGCAAACTGCATAGCCCATCGTGACATTTGGCCCTTTATAACACATTTCTCCTTCCGCTACTGGATCTGCTAATATCTTTCCATTTTCATCAATTAAAAAAAGTTCTCCTTCCGGAATCGCCCTGCCAATACTACCTATTTTAGATATAGCCAGTTCAGACGGTAGACAAGCCATTCGTGCGGATGTTTCTGTTGTGCCGAATGATGCAATAAATCTTTTCCCATTCTTTTGAGCATACTCTGCAAGCTGTATGAACCTTTTCTCTGTCAGCTTTCCCCCTCCTTGGGACAATGTGTGAAGATCTGGTAAATCCATTCGTTCAAAATGAAGACGGAAGAAAATATCATAGCTGAATGGAACTCCTGTAAAATTCGTCCCACGTTCTTTCTTTATGTAATCCCAAAACTCAGAACTCAGCAGATTATGTGTAGTAAGCAAGACTGTAGCACCTACATATAAATGGGTATTAATCACGTTCAGCCCCATCGTATACTGCATACCGAGATCACAAATTGCTCGTTCTTTTTCCGTCCACCCAAAAGCGATAGCCACATTTTTTGCGTTCGCTTCTAAGTTTCCTTTTTTGTATCTGACAAGCTTAGGGCTACCTGTTGAACCAGATGTTGTCATACAAAGCTGCAGTTTCTCATTTAGTGGGTATGTTTCATTTCTGGTTTTTAATAAAACATACCCATAACACTCATATATTTTTTCATAATCAAACCGGGATTCTTCTTCCACGGGTGTCCAGATATATGCTGGTGTATAGATTTCCAAAAGTTTCTTGAGCAAGCTATCATCAATTTTAGCGCTCAGCGTCACTGGTACAGCCCCACACTCAATAAATCCGAGATAGCCAATCATTGAACCGGCTGTATTTTTACAAAGATTGAATATCAATGAACGAGATTCAACCTGTACACCAATCGCCTCCATCAGTTTTGCAAGACTTCCATATGTAATTCGATTTCCTTCATTATCAACTAATGCCAAAGAATTGCTTTTTTTCTTGTCGATGTTTAAAAACATATACTTCTTTCCTTTCAACTACATAATCGTACAGCCATCAACTGGTAAAATTTGGCCGGATATATATCCAGAATAATCACATGCTAATAATAGGCAGCCCCCAGCTATATCACTTGGCTGGGCAATTCTTCCCATACAGATATTGCTAATTCTGCCCTGTAGTTTTTTTATATCTGCCTGTTCCATCATTTCAGTCTGCGTAAGTCCAGGCGCAATAGAATTCACCCTTATATTTTTCGGAGCCAACTCTTTTGCTGCAGATTTTGTGAGAGCTATTACAGCTCCCTTGGTTGCAGAATACACAAGCTGACCTGCATTTCCACGGATACCCACCATAGATGAGATATTAATAATACTACCGCCATTTTTATTACGTCCCATAATACGACTTACAGTTTGGATCATTTCTATTGTGCCGTAAACGTTTACTTGGAACATCTTCTCCATGTTTTCACGTGATATCATTCCAATAAGCTCATTGAATTCAATTGCCGCATTATTTACCAAGACATCAATCTGCCCAAATCTTTTTTTGATTGTCATTACATTCTGACGTACTTCGGAAGGATTCGAAATATCAAAGTAATATGGATGGAGATTTGTTTTATGTTTACTTTCTTCTATCCACTTATCCGCAGAACCTGCCTTTGTACCGTTAACTATGACCTCTGCACCTTCAGAGGCAAATAATAGCGCAATCTCTTTTCCGATTCCTCGTGTTGAACCTGTGATAATACATACTTTATCTTTTAACAAATTACCCATCGAATTCTTCTTCCAATCAACTTTTTGTCTTGTACATTTAATATGGATGTGTAGCTATTACGTTTTATTCATCAAAATCAACACCGTATCTTTTCAATATCTCCATACCATTCATATATCCGCCAAAATGAAGAATATCATCTGACTCAAACATCACTTCAAAGGCATCTTCCAATTCGCTAATCAATGTTAAGTGCGTGAATGAGTCCCATGAATCGATATCCTTAAAGTTAAAACTTTCATTCAATTCGCTCTCATTTACACTAAAAATTTCTTCAAAAATCTTCTGATATTTTTCATTATTACTCATGGATTTCTTCTCCCTTATTTCTTGATCATTTATTTTTTTGATTGTATAATTCCCAGAAAACCTCTACTGAAGATTCTGACAAATCACCCTTAATTTTTTCTATCTTTACATTTGGCATATGCCTGCGCTTTTCCACAAATTCGTCGAATGAGCAGATATACTTTGCTGGGGTTCCAGCGTATACCCCCCCCCCCGATACTTTTGTTGACTAAAGTTCCCGCACCTACTATAGTATTGGGGCCTATCGTCACATTGGGAAGGATAATGCTGTTTGTTCCAATAAAAACATTATCTTCAATGCTGATACAGCCTATGTTTTCTCTGAATTTACCTCCTGCAATACAGTTATTGAGCATATGATGAATCGCATCATGTGGAACAAAAGTAACTCCTGTTGCAATCCACACATTATCTCCCAAAGACAACAGCTTGGGATACAGAGGAATTTTTCTGAACATGACCATACAGTGATCACCTATATGTCGGAGAATATTATGTTTTTTTAAATAACGGGCACGTTTTTGTCCTGATCCATGTAAACACATTCCTACGGTATGTATTATTCTATACCAATTCATTTTTTAATCACCCTCTCAGAACCCATAAACTCTTCCATCGTAACTGATGTATCCGATGTAATCCCCTCATGTTTTAAAACTGTTTTTACAGTACTAAATATAATTCCCCAATCTCTCAAAAAAGTAATATGATTAACATACTTTACATCCCAATCAAATTTGTCCTCCCAACTAATAGAATTGCGTCCATGAACCTGCGCCAGACCAGTAAAACCAGGCCTAACTTCATGACGACGTGCTTGATGGTCATTATATCTTGTCATATATTTAGGCATAAGAGGTCTGGGGCCAACTACTGACATATCTCCTTTAATAATATTGAAAAGTTCAGGAAGCTCATCTAACGAAGTACTCCTGAGTTTTTTTCCAAATTTAGTAAGCCTTACTTCATCAGGTAATAGAACACCGTTCTCATCCCTCTGATCCGTCATTGTACGAAATTTGTATATTTCAAATATTTTTCCATTACGCCCTGGTCTTTTCTGTTTGAAAAGGACAGGACTTCCTAGTTTAATACGAACCAGAATCGCAGTAATTAGCATTACAGGCGAAAGAACAATAATAGCAAGCAAAGCGCACATAAAATCTTGTGGTCTTTTTATATACTTTTCATATAGACCGTATGGTTTATGAATATTCTGCATCTGTCTATCCCTCACTTAAAACACCTTTTAGGAATTTCACACCTCGTCCACCTGCTTCGTGTTTATATTTTCCCATACACAAATACAACTCAGATTCTATAAGAACCCAAGCTTAACAGTCAAACACCAAACAATAATTCTAGCAAGCAAAATATTAACTGACAACCTTAACCACCACACCTCACGTGTGGTCTAATTTGCCCCTCATGCATATGCTATCTATACAAGCTTGTTTACGCCGTTACAACATTATTCGAAGCCGTTTCAGCACAACTTCAGAAGCAATATAGAATTATAATTAACTGAAACATCTATGAATTATCTCAATAATCACATCCTGCTGCTCCTTTGTCATCTTATTATCACTCGGCAAACACAGCCCTCTCTCAAAAATATCCGCCCCGACATCGGCGGTACTGTCTCCACTTATATACGCATTACTCCGACCTCTCCCATTCCCATCTCTGGTCACAAACCCATGCATCCGATAAATCGGTTGCATATGCATCGGCTTCCAAATCGGCCTTCCTTCCGCATTGAATGACATCAATGCTCCCAATATCTCCGTCGGGCAACTTTTCCCAGGTTCACTGCTATACAGCGCATCCCGTTCTCCTCGCATCTGTCTGCACATTGCTTCCTTATCAATAAGAATGCAGCTCAACCAGTAATTCGGTTCAATATCAACATAACCCAACTTTACCGGATTCATGACTATCGGTAGATCTTTCAGTCCATTCCTATATCTCTCATAAATCGCTTTCTTCTGCTTTATATGTTCTTCCAAGTACGGAAGCTGTCCACGAACCACCCCGGCGATAATATTGCTCATTCGGTAATTGTAGCCTACTTCTTCATGCTGATACCACGGGGCATCCTCCCTGCTCTGCGTGGACCACTTTCTGACCTTGTTCGCACACTCTAAATCATCTGTCAAAAGAAATCCCCCAGACGACCCCGTAATCAGCTTGTTACCATTCATGGATACCACAGAGACATCTCCAAATTCTCCTGTCTGGATGCCATTATATGTAGCTCCGAAAGACTCCGCAGCATCTTCTACAATCAATGCATTATGTTTATCAGCAATAATCCTAATCTCATCAATCTTTCCAGGAGTGCCATACAAATGAGCCACTACAATCAGCTTTACATCCGGATAGATCTCAAATGCCTTTTCCAGTGCCGCTGGATCCATGTTCCAGGTATCATACTCTGTGTCAATGAATACTGCCTCTCCGCCTTCGTATGCCACAGGATTTACCGTAGCGTCAAAGGTCATATCGGAGCAGAACACCTTCTTACCTTCCAAAACGCCATGGCCGACCCGGGCTGGTCCATACAGTTTTTCACCGCACAATTTCACCGCCAGATGCAGCGCCGCCGTACCGGAAGAAAGAGCTACCGCATATTTGCGTCCCACCTTTTCTGCGACCATGCGTTCCACCTCATTGATGTTCTTGCCTACTGTGGACACCCAATTTGTCCGAATGGCTTCATCTACCCATTTCTGTTCTTCACCGTGCATCGTCGGGGAAGAAAGCCACACTTTATTTTTGAATGGTTCAATTTCCTTAAATCTCGGATCTTTTAAATACTTTTCCTTATCCATTGCCTTTTCCTCTTTTTTATATGTAGAATCTATTTTATCACCGGACACTTCTGTAAGATCCTGTGATGTAGCAGTTCTCTATTCTCCCATTAACTTCTTTTATGCGCTTGCCTTTTCATTTATCTCTTTGGCCTCTTTATACTCTGGCACTACTTTCTTTACTAATTCCCGAATATTCATACATTCCGCCTTAGACTCTTCATCCAGGATTTTCAGTTCCTCCAGGAACCACTCATCATCCATAGGTATGGGTTTTCCAATATGGATCCTGTGGTTTTCTGTCTCCTGCATACCTTCTTCTTTCATCAGCATTTCCTCGTAAAGCTTTTCTCCTGGTCTCAGCCCGGTGATCTTGATCTCCATGTCTACCCCCGGCGTATATCCGGACAATTTGATCAGATTTGTTGCCAGATCCATGATCTTCACCGGTTCCCCCATATCCAGGACAAAGATCTCGCCCCCCTTGGCATATCCCCCTGCCTGGAGTACCAGCGCCACTGCTTCCGGGATGGTCATGAAATAACGGATAATATCCGGATGGGTAACCGTAACCGGTCCCCCTTCCGCGATCTGCTTTTTAAACAGCGGGATCACGCTTCCGTTACTTCCCAGCACATTCCCGAACCGCACAGCCGCAAAGTCTGTATTTGGGCTTCTTCTGTCCATGCACTGTATGATCATCTCGCACAGCCTCTTGGAGGCTCCCATAATATTGGTGGGATTTACCGCCTTGTCTGTAGAAATCTGTACGAATTTTTTCACTCCGTACTTTACAGACATTTTTGCGATCTTGTATGTACCGATCACATTATTCTTAATTGCCTCATTTGGACTTTCCTCCATAAGAGGTACATGTTTATGCGCAGCCGCATGATATACCAGCTCCGGATGATAAGTCTTGAAGATCCAGTCCATCCGGTTGGTATTCCGCACTGAACCAATAAGAACTTTCAGATTCAGCTCCGGATGTTTGATGATCAGATCCTGCTGGATATCATAGGCGTTGTTTTCATAGATATCTACAATGATCAGCTGTTTCGGTTCATAGTTGGCGATCTGCCGGCATAATTCACTTCCGATAGATCCTCCTCCCCCTGTGACCATCACAACCTTTCCTTTTACATACCCGGCAATACTGTCCATATCAACCTTCACCGGCTCTCTCTCCAGAAGGTCTTCAATGGCCACTTCCCGCAGTCTGCTCAGGCTTACCTGGCCGTTTACCATCTGGTAAATACCAGGCAGGATTCTTAATTTACATCCTGTCTTCTGACAGATATTCAGCACTTCGTGTCTGCTCTTAGGATCCGCCGAAGGCATCGCTATGATGATGTGGGTAATACCATATTTTTCTACAGCCCAGGGGATTTTCTCCCTTCCCCCGGCTACCGGTACGCCGTGGATCTTTTTCCCCTGTTTTTCCGGATCGTCATCGATCATACAGCCTACCTGTCCATTCAGATATTGGCTGTTCAGGATTTCTTTTAAAATGACATTTCCTGCTTCTCCCGCTCCTACGATCATGGCCCGTTCCTCTGAATTTCTCCTGGAGAGGAAATGATTGTGCAGAAGTCCCAGAAATCTGGAGGAACATCTTTCCGCCGAGAAAAATAAAACATTCAGTATAAAACTGAAAACAAAATAAGCCATTGGCATTGTAAATCCCGCGAGCTTCATTCCCACGATCTGTATAACTGTTGTCAATATCATGGCGCTCTCCAGCATCACCATTTCATAGATTCCCGCATATCGCCAAAGGCTTGTATAAAGTCCGAACACCGCAAATATGATCAGGGTTATAATTGTATAAAAAGGCGCATATGCCAAAGCCTTATCAAGGAATTCTTCCGGGATGCTGTTCCACTGGAAATCAAACCGCATCCACAAAGCCAGGATGCTGACTATATTTAAAATAATAATGTCGCAGATCCCCAGACCTATTACCTTAAACTGTTTTGAATATTTTGTATAAAGTCCCTTTAAAATTTTCTCCATATATTTTCCGCCTATCTTTTTTCTTTACCCGGATTTTACAATGTCTCTAACCGGTCAAGAGACAGCGTTTGATTAATAAACCCCTGCCTCCTTCTCCTATTTCCTTATATACCCCAGTTCTTCCAGCTTCTGGAATACTGCCTGTGCGATCTCGCTCTGTCCCTGCTGGGAAGCTACCGGTACTGTGACCGCTTCCGCCGCGCTGATGTAATGTTCCCCCCATTTTGCTTTCATGGTGCTGTCGTATGTGGCCTGGTCTACGCTTCCGTCTGCGGGAGCAAGTCCTACGATCACATAGTTGTCTTTGTTTGCGCCAAAGGTGTCCAGGATCTTCTGCTCCTGCTCTGCCAGTTCCTCGGGATCATAGTTCCAGCCCCCATAGTATCCCATAAAGATCACCGGTATGTAGTCTGCGTCGCTTCTGTCCGTCTGTTCTGCAGTCAGGTCCCGGATCCCTGTTTCTGTTATGGGGATCTCTGCCCCTGCTGCCGCCTCAGTATGTTCTGCAATATACTGATCCAGGTCTGTCTGGGACACTCCCGCCATCTTCATCAGAGACAGGGTGCTGGCTCCGGCCAGAGTCTTATCTGCCACCTGCAGCTCATACCCGTTGTCTGTAAGGAGCTGCTGGAGAACATTCTTATAAGAATACTGGGCGTCTTCCTGGGAGAAGAATTCGTCTCCCCAGCAGGCGATGCCTTCAGCCTCGGTCTGAGTCTCCGCCGCCGGATCCTCGCTTTTTTCTCCCTCTCCGGTCTCCTCCGCAGCGTTTTGTTCAGCTTCTGTATTTTCCGCTCCTTCCTGATCCTGGGAAGTTTCTGCCCGGCCTGTATCTGTCTGTTCCTCCTGCGCGGCTGCCGCGGCCAGCGCTTTCAGTCTGTCTGTTTCGCTGGCCTGGTTTCTGTGATTAAGTACCAGGAAAAAGCCCAGCAGCAGAAGCAGCCCGATACACACCACTGCCAACAAAAAATTTATGATCCTTGGATGTCTGTTCATCTTTTTCTCCTGCTTTCTCTTCTTTCTTTTTCCTGATTATTTTCCATATCCGTAGTAGGAAGAATAATATTTGTCTTTCCTTACCTGTACTTTGTTCAGTACGGCTCCCAGAATGCTACAGCCGGACTTTTTCAGCTGTTCCTGCGCTTTCTGGGCGTCTCTGTATTTCACTCTGCCGCTTTCTATCACCAGCACCGCTCCGTCGCATTTCCGCGCCACAATTGAGGCGTCTGTGATCTCCAGCACAGGCGGAGTGTCGATAAGCACATAATCATAGACCTGTCTGGCAGTGGCCAGCAGTTCGTCAAAGGCTCTTTCCTCCAGCAGTTCGGAGGGATTCGGCGCCATAGGCCCGGCAAAGATCATATCCATATTTTCGAAGTTGGTACTATAGTAGATCCCCAGCTGTTCCACCTGTCCGCTTAAGTACTGGGAAAGGCCTTTTACAGACTGGCGCACATGGTACCTGCGGATAAAGGTGGATTTCCGGATATCCGCGTCAATGAGAAGGACTTTTTTCCCGGCTTTTCCGATTTCTTTTGCAAGCTGGATCAGTGTATCGCTTTTCCCTTCATTGGGGAAGCAGCTTGTAAACATTATGGTCTTGATATCTCTTCCGCTGAACTGGATATTGGTACGCAGAGTCTTGATCGCCTCCTCGTAATAATAGTCCAGCTTTCTGGGATCTGTCAGGGTTACTCTCTGTTCCATTTACTTTTTCTTTCCTTTCCTGGCCTTGGTCTTTTTCTTCTTTCCGGCTTTTTTCCCGCTGATGTAGTCTTTCCTGTCCGGCACGCTGCTCAATGTATAAAGTCCCAGATATTTTGTAATATCATCCTCTGTCTTAATGGTATCGTCCAGCACAGTCTGCAGTACGATAAGTCCCGCGCTTACCACCAGGCCCGCCATAAAGCCCAGGAGTACATTTTTACTCATACTTGGGCTGGTCCTCTTTGTAGGGATCTCCCCCTCCTCAATGATCTTTGGAGGATCCACCTCCATCTGTTCTCCTATGTACTGAGAAGAAACCTCTGACAGAGTATCTACGATCTTTTTAGCCATTTCCGGATCCGGATTTTCTACAGAAAGTTCCAGGATCCTGGTCTCCTCCGGATTGGTCACTGAAATTTTCTTCTCTAAATCCTCATAATCCATATCCAGAGACAGGGTATTGATCACTTCCTGGAGCACAGGGCGACTTGTGATCAGTACTGAATAGTCATTTGTAAGCTGAGATCCCACCTGGAGATCCGCGGTGGATACTGTAGCCTCTTCTTTGCTCAGCACCAGCATGGCTGATGAAGAAGTATACATTGGCGTAACCAACGCCAGCGTATAGGCACAGGCCAGACAGGCGCACAGCAAAGCCGCCGCCAGTATCACCAGCGCTCTTTTTTTCAGCGCTCTGAAAATTTCCCATAGATCAATTTCCATTTCTTCATTCTGTATGTTTTCCATTGGTCTTTTCCTTTTCTATGTTTTTATAATTTTTCATTTTTCAGGACTTTTACCGCGTTTCTGTAAGCGATATCCCGCACATATCCTTTATCCAGATGTTTTTCCATCCATATCATGGCTTTGGCCGTCTCCGGCTGCCGCGTCCCGGTATTGTGCATATCGGTCCCCAGAAAGTCGATGAGTCCTTCTTTCAGTACCGCCCGGCACCATCTGGTAGTCTCGGAATACCATTTTCCCCCTATAGGACGATAATTCATCTGCATACAGGCGCCGAATTCTGCCAGTTCCTCTACCCGCTCTCCTTCCCGCAGGGCCTGATATCTCTCGATATGAGCCAGTATGGGAGTGTACTGGGCATGGGTCAGTTCCCGCACCGCCCGCTCTATGGAGGAATACGGCGTGCCCGGAAGAAACTCTGTCAGCACGTACCTGCTTCCTGCCATTGTCAGGAGTTCTTTTTTCTCCAGCTTTTCCGGAACATCTTCTGAGAAGAAGATCTCCTGCCCGGGATAGATCCGGAATCCGGGGTCAACCAGTTCCCGCGCCCTTTCTTCCAGTTTTCTGCACAGTTCTCTTATCTGACCGGGCGTACTCTTTCTGTAAGAGGGGGAATAATGGGGGGTAGCGATCAGGCCCCGGATTCCCTGTTTTTGGGCCAGTTTCAGCATCTGGACACTTTCCTGTTCAGATTTAGAACCGTCATCCAGACCAGGAAGTATGTGACAATGTATATCTATGATCTTCATTCTTCTGCCCTTTCTCGGAAAAAGCGGATCTTGCCGGCTTTTCCCTCTGTCTTCTGGTCTTTTATGGTCTTATCCTATTTTCTGTCGTTTCCTAACCTGTCATGTCGTAAATTGTTTTAAGACTATACTCCAAAATATAGCACATATCTTTTTTTTATTCAATCCCTTCTTCATACTTTGTAATGATTTTTGTAATAAACGCTTAAGAATCTCCTTATAAATATAAAGTTTTCTTTTGAATATTGGGATATTTATCCATTTATGGGGATTTTGGGAAGATTTTCCCGTTAGAACTTTGTAATATCTTCTTTCTTACCTGGAAGGTATGGATTTTAATGATCAATCTTCATTCTCATGATTTTTGCGGTGCTGGAATGAACTCCAGCACCAGCTTTATCTTATCTGCCCTTCCCGATGTAGTTACATTTTACTACACCCGGAAGGGAGGAACAAGGTTTCTTATCATTATACCGCGCGCTTTCAGATACTTTACCTAAATATTCTCTTTCAGGATCCTGACCAGTTCATCTATATTTTCCTTTGTAGTATTCTTTCCAATGGATATCCGCAGGATCTTATTTACATACTCTCCCAGTCCCATCGCCTGGATCACATGGGAGGGTTCCCCTGCGGAGCAGGCGGATCCTGTGGATATGGCGATTTCCTGGCTGACAGATTTGATAAACCGCTCATTGTGAAAATCTTTTTTATCAACTCTCAGGCTGATGATGCCGGGACACCGGCGGGGGCTTGGATTGGTCAGGGAGATTTCCGGGATTTCCCGGATCCTGCACACGAAATATTCATCCGCTTCCTGTATCCGGCGGCTGTTTTCTTCAAAATCCCGCAGGGCGATCTGGGCAGCTTTTCCAAATCCTACTATATTGTGGACACACAGGGTTCCTGCCCGAAGGCCGTTTTCCTGTTCTCCTCCGTGGAGAAGGGCTGAAATAGGCGGAATCCCGTAGTCGTCTTCTCTCAGATAGGCTGCCCCCACCCCTTTTGGCCCGTAGATCTTGTGGGCGGACAGGGACATGAAATCACAGTCCAGATCCATCTTGTGTACAGGAAGTTTCCCCAGGGCCTGGGTAATATCCAGATGAAGGGCAGCTCCCTTTTCCTGGCAGATCCTGGAAATTTCCTGTATATGGTTGATGGCTCCGCTTTCGTTATTTACAAATATCACAGATGCCAGGGCTGTGCTGTCGTCTACCGCCTTCTGGAATTCTTCCAGATCCAGGCTTCCGTCTTCGTGCACATCTACAAAGACGGCCTGATAGCCTCTGTCCACCCTGGGATTTTTCCCGAAAAAGGACATGGTGGCATCCTGATTGGAGTAGATCTCTCCGTTCAGGAACCTGCACACGTTAAGTGTAGCTTTATGTTCTGCTTTGGAGGTAACTACCCGGGTCTTTCCATTGCCGTAATATCTCTGGTAGTCCAGAAATCCCTTGATGATAAAGTTTGTGCTTTCCGTAGCTCCTGCTGTAAAAACAATCTCTTCCGGATGTTTTCCCAGAAGGGCAGCTACCTTTTCTCTGGCATCTTCTACTGCCTGCCGGGCATGGACTGCCTGTGAATAATATTTGCCGGAAGGATTTCCATACTCTTCTTTCAGGTAAGGCAGCATTGCCTCAAGGACCTCAGGGTCCACCGGCGAGGTCGCGCTGTTGTCAAAATAGATCATAAGGTATCACCAACTCCCATACTCTGCTGTATATACTTATCTACAGATCCCGCGTGATTGTACATATCCAGAAGCAGTTTGCTCCCTCTGTCTATATGGCCTTTTACATATCTGGGGAAGTATTCTTCATCTGTCAGGTGACGGCCTTCCACCAGTTCGATCAGGACTTTAAAGTATTCGTCATAGTCTCCTGTGATGGTCTGTCTGTTCAGGTCAAGTCCCTCCGCGTCTGTTTCCAGGTCTTTTACAGAAGTATTTTCTTTTACAGACCAGGCAATGGCATGCTTTACCAGGGTATAAGGCTTAAACCCTGTTCTTTTTTCTAATTCTTCAAAGATTTCCGCGGTTTTCTTTGATGTTTTTAATCTGAAAATCATACTTCTTCCTCTATCTGGTAAAAATACTGATGTTCCACTGTTGTCTTATTTTCACTCTGGTCATTGACCAGCAGATATTCATTGGCAATAAAGGGTTTCAGGATTTTGTAGTATTCCCGGTTTATCTCCTCATCCGTTGACAGTATGATCACCTGCCCGCTGATATTGGGGAAAAACTTCTCTGATATCTGTTTCCTGTGTCTGGCGTCGATCCTTGCATAGGGCGTATCAATAATGAAGGGGATCTGCTGTCCTGAGATCTTAATGATGGCCCAGTATAAGGACAGGATAAAGATCTGCCGTTCTCCTTTGGACAGTCTTCCCATGTCTATCTTCTTATATAGTTCAATCTCTTCCCCGTTCCAGTTTTCCGTCAGATATTTTCGGATATCGTTCAGACTGTCCGCATGATATTTCTCGTAGAGCATCTGGATCCCTTTATTTCCGATCTGCTTCTTAAATTCTTCTGTTCCCAGGTTTTTCAGCAGGGTTGTAAGTTCATTCTCTGTGTAGGTCTGGTTCTGATACAGCTGGAACTGCCATTTTTCATCGATTTCCATATGGGTGATCAGGTTGTTCTTGCGCAGGATGCTCCGGAGATTTTCAACCGTCCGGGTTTCCAGTTTTTCCGCAAGTTCCCGGGTCTTCAGATCCAGGAAGCGAGCCATGGTCCGCTCTACTTTTCTGCTCAGCTCATAGGCGTTTTGGCTCTGGGCCTTCAAAAGGATGGCGGAGAAATATTTTTCTCTCTCCTTATCCAGTTCACCCAGGCGCTCTGTGCCGATCTCCCGCCGGATCTTCAGTTCTGATAGTTTCTGTTCTGCCTGAGAGATTTTTTCATCTAATTCTCTTTCTTTCCTCTCAAAGGCTTCTCTTTCTTCCTCTCCCATGGCGCTGCGCAGGATCTTGTTGATCTGGGAGGTTTTCTCTGAAGCCTGCTGATGGGCATCTATACATTTAAGGATTTCTTCTTCCTGAAAACCGGCGATCCGGGAGGCAAGCTGTTCCACCTTTCTTCTCTGTTCGCCGGAGAGATCCAGCAGGAGCTCTCCCTCCCCTGTATCCGGGGCCACCAGGTCCCGGATCTCCCGGGCCAGCTGTTCTGCCAGGCCGGGATCTGTAATATTGTGGGATTTAAGCAGCGCTTCCAGATTTTCTTTTTTCAGGCGCTGCGCCCCCCGGGCGAAGAGTGCGTGCTCCTCCTCGTAAAGGATCTGGTCTTCAATCTTCTCTGTAAACTCTTTTACCAGGTAAAAAGGCATATCCCCTTCCACAAAAGATTTGATCTTTCCGTTGGTTTCGGTCTTGATCTTTTCTGCCTCCGCCTGTTCCTTCAGAAGCTGTTCTCTTCTGGCCTGTTCTATTCCCCCTTCCCGGAAAAACCGGGCTTTCAGCTCTTCTTTTTCTTCCTGCAGCAGTTCCACTGCTTCTTCTGTCTCTTTTTTCTCAGCCTCCAGCCGGGTGTTTTTCTCTTCTTCTTCTTCTATCTGCCGAAGAACTTCTTCATAGTTTTTTCCTCCTGGCCGGAGATTCCTTTATCTTTTGCCACATATTTCCTGGAGAATTTCCGGATATTCTCGAAGATATCCAGATTGCACATGGTAAATATGGCGTTTTTCACATAGGTGTTGTAGCTGCTCTCTGAAAAGATATTTCCGATCTCTTCCCCGTCAAAAAGAAACAGATCAAAAATCCCGGGAGGGACCACTGTAAAGAAGTAATTTTCGAAATATTCCTGTTCTTTCCGGTCAAGAGGCGCGCCGTCTCTGTATACAGTAAAGTGTTCTTCCAGCCGCTTGCTGCTGTAATCCCATGTCCTGTCCAGCCTGTAGGTCTCTTCCCGGCGGTCCCTTGTCAGTTTCAGAGAGATCGATACCCCCGCTTCCACCTCCTGCTTCTGAAAGGCTTTGTAGTTGATCAGTTCCTTTACTTTCTGGACATACCGTGGATTTGGTCCGCTGTAGCCAAAGGCACCGGGACCGTAGAGCCCCAGCTTTACCGCTGTAAACAAAGAGGTTTTGCCGGCGCCGTTTTTTCCGCCTATTAATATGATATTTTTTTCTTCGTTCACTCTGAAGTCAAATTCTGTGTTTCCTTCAAAGGAGCTAAAATTATGTAGGATCAGCCTTTCAATCTTCATCTGAAATCTCCTTCAAGACATCATAGTGGAGCCACTGCCGGCTAAGTACCTTTTCCAGGGCTTCTCTTCTGGTTTTTGTGTCAGACTCATTCCTGGTGTTATCTGCGGTAAGGATCAGATCCCGCACCAGTTCATAGGGCACTTCTTCCTCCCCGGAAAGGTCTTCCAGTATTTTCTGAGATTCTTCATCGATCAATGGTTTTTTGTAGTCATGCCAGGGCAATTTTTCTCCTGTCACCCGGTAATAAAGTTCTACCAGAGTCCGTCTGGACAGATCCAGCTCCTGATCCCAGATCTCGTCAATGGCTCTCAGCTCTTCTTCTGTGATCAGCTCGTAGCCGATCTGCTTCTGCAGTCTTAATAAACGCTCCAGGATCATCTGTCTGGCTTCCCAGGTAAAGGGACCATATCCGATCTCGCCGGACTTCAGATGATATACCGTTCCGTCCCGGCGCTTCTTTTCTCTGTACTGTTCCATGTTTCGGATGCTGATGAGCCACTTCCTGAATTCTGCCAGAGGGATCAGTTCTCTGTGTCCTGTCTTTATGAAACCGTTTAAAGATTTGTCCTCTTTTACTACAGTACACACCCAGCAGCCAAACCGTGACTGGCCGCAGCTCTGAGTCTGCTCCCCTTTATTATTGGTCCAGGCAAAAGGACATTCTCCTCCGTCTGCCCCGGAATAGAGCTGGATCAGTTCATTGTTGTCTGTACCCCAGGGCGTCCTGCCTCCGTCGTATTTCATAAGAATATCCCAGACATCCTCTGTGGTCAGTTCTACAATGGGATTATAGACATAAGCTTCTTTGATCACTTCATGGCGGTTTAAAAGGCGGTTGGCCAGTTCCCTGCCCTCGATCCTCCGTTTCCGGACAATACTTTCCGCCTTTCTCACCCCTAACAGGACCACCACTTCTGTCTTCTGGGATGAAATGATCCCTTTAATAAATTCACTGCTGGGCCGGATCTTCAGGCGGTCTGTGCACCACCGGAATTTTCCCGTGAGATTCGGGGTTGGAAATCCTCTCCCGATGACATTGGCCCAAAAGGTATTATTGGGCAGAGGTTTTACGATGCGGGTCTCCAGGGGAAGGCCTTCCTTCCCGGCCGCCTCTCCGATCATGTTATTCATTTTGCTAAGATATGTTTTGATCAGAGGATTTTCCACCATAGTATCCGAAGATACGATATAAACCGTTTTTCTGGGATCAAAAGGCGTCAGTGACTGAAGCATCTTATAGACCAGTTCTACTACTGTAGTGGAGTCTTTTCCCCCGCTGTACCCGATGATCCAGGGACGCCTGTCAGAAATATATACCTGTTTCATCTCTTCAAGCAGATCCTCTAATGTATTTTCATTAAAATAGCTGTTTTTTTCCATTTCTGTCCTCAGCACTTTCTATTTAAATAGGGTATTCATTACGCATATTAGATTATCATAACATATTTTCGGGTTTTCTTCCAGCAGTTACTGATCCGGCGGCAGATCAGAGATCCGGCTCATATTTTTGCAGCAGTTCTTCCGGAAATCTGTTCTGGATTTCTCTGCAGATAGTAAGATTCCAGGCGGAAATATTTTCTTCTAAAATATAAAAAACCAGTTTCGGGAAAACTTCCGGAAGTCCTTCCAGATATCTTTTCTCAATTTCCTTCCATTTATCTTCTTCCGGCATGTGCGTATTAATTTCAAAATAGTTTTCCATCTGTTTCTCTATGAAATCAAAGTACGCGTTTTCATACTTTCCATATGCTCTGTTCTGGCCGCCGGAATGTCTGATCTCTTTCAGTCTTCCCACAAAATCTTTATTTTCAAAGTTATCATAGTGATAAATAAAATTAAATACACCCCGGCGCCGCTGGGCCATACCCCTGTCTATCTTAAATGTACTGCCGTCCAGCAGCCGGATCTTCTTTCCATTCTGGATCAGAAAGTGATCTTTGACAAATTTCTTCCTGTTAGAATCATATTTATCCAAAAAGTCCTGGTTGGAAACAGACAATTTCCAGCGTCCGCCTCTTTTATCAAAAACAAATTCGTTATAAAACATCTGAATATTGAAAGAAAGATACTCCGCCTTATCCTGGTCCGATTTCAAAACTGTCAGTCGTTTCTGGGCTGTTTTGAACATCTGGATTTCTATTCCGTGAAGTACTTCGTAAAGGTCTTTCATATTCCGCGCAGAAATAAAACTCTGTGTCAGAATTGTCTTTTCTTTCTTCAGTCCGCTCAGATTGCAGATCACATAAAAGGCAAATAGCTCTATGATATCTTCCACTGTCAGGGCCTGATCCTCTGATTTGCGCAGCCACCAGAATTTCATAAAGGCCATATAAACAATGTTCATATCCGATTTACCTACAGATTTAAAAAGCATTTTAAAAACAGCCCGGTTCGTAGAGTCGCGGGTCTGAACATACTCTTTATAAAATCTGGAGTGGCATTCATTCTCTAACAGTCCGATAAAGTCTGAGAAAAACTCTTCAACAGACATATAAGCCCCGCGTACCCTCATATTCCTATTTCCTTTCTCTTTTGTTCCTGTAAATATTCTGCCGCTGCGTTCTGTTGTTTATAATGTTGAGTATACAGGATAGTGATTTGCGCCGCAAGGGTTTTCGAACATTTGTTTTAATCAATAAGGTATCCGGCAGTATCCATAGTTCTTACCACATGAATTTGAGAAATATAAAGGGTAAAAGGAATGTTGCATTCCAAAATAAAGCGGGCCAAAAAAGACTATTCCGTAAAGAACCGGAGCTTTATAAAAGCCTGGGTTTTACAGGATAGTCTCTTTCTTAGTTGCATGCTTTTTTCCCGCTATTATTTGTGTATTCATGTAGGAATCCTTATCTTCTCTTTGTTAAAAGCAGACTCTTACCATACATTCTTTCCGATAAAACGCCACTCCATATTTCAGGATATCTTTATACCCTTCCCGACGGAGTCCTTCCTCATACTTCTGCTCTTCGATCTGCCGGAGCGCCTCATCGCATTTTTTCTCCAGCTCCTGGTAAGTCTTCGCCACCTTGATCTCCAGGATCACCGCCTTCCCACGGACGCTGGGGTACCTTACCAGGATGTCCGGCCTGCCCTTTCCCGATTCCCGGTTAGACTGTACGATATAATTTCCCATAGGCCGCAGCAGCCCTGCCAGGAATCCATGATAATAGCTCTCCTGGTAATCATAAAAGCTGATGGTTTCCATGAGATTCTCCGAAAGGATCTCCCCCATCTTCTCCGCATTTCCCTTTAACAGGCTCTCATACAGGGGCGCCAGTTCTTTCTTTTCTGTCTTCTTGTCAATCTTTTCTTCAAACCAGCGGAGCACGGCGTTCTTATAGATATACCGCACCTCGCTGTTGGGGATTGCCATTTCCATATAGATGGTCTCTCCCTCCTGTCTCTGGGAGATCTTCTTTAAATACCCGGTGAAGAACAGGAAATTCCACAGATTATCTTGGGTAGAGTGCATATCATCATAGGTAATGTCTTCATGGATGGGCTTCTCTATGGTTCCGCCTTCGATCAGGCCCTCGATCTCCTGCTTCACAGAGAGATCCGCATGCTCCACCAGATCTCTTACAATGCTGTTAGAGCTGGTGTTGGACCAGTATGGCTTGGCAAAGGCCTGTTTATTCTTATAGCAGGAATATACATAATTGATCACACTCCAGGGATTGTAAACCTCCGTCTCCCCAAAGCGGTAGCCATCGTACCATTTCTGCACGGTCTGCAGATTTTCCTCCAGCCCGTAGTCCTCCAGCATCTTCTCCACCTCATCCTGGGTGAAACCAAAATGTTCCGCAAAGGTGTCGCTGGTAATAGAGACTACATTCAGGTTATTCAGTCCGGTAAAGATGGATTCCTTGCTGATCCGCAGGCAGCCGGTCACTACAGCGAACTCCAGATAATCGTTGGTCTTCAGGGCGGACTCAAACAGAGACCGGATCAGACCCACCATCTGGTCATAAAAGCCGCTGAAGTAAGCGTTTTCCAGAGGAACATCATACTCGTCAATAAGGATGACCGATCTTTGGCCGGTGCAGGTATACAGACATTCAGACAGGAATTTCAGTGAATCCGCGTAATCTGCCTCCGTGCCTTGCAGATCCCGGATACGGATATAGCGCTCCTGATCTGAAAGCGCAAGTTTTCCAGTAGTTTTCACCTGTTCCCAATGCCTCCCGTATTCTTCTCTTACCGCTTTTTTCAGCATCTCAAAGGCTAGTTCATAGGAATACTGTTTCATAGATTTCAAGGAAACACTGATCACCGGGTATCTTCCCATCTGTGTCAGGTATGTTTCTCCAGCCTCCATGATCTTCAGCCCCCGGAACAATTCTCCCGGATCCTTCTCTCCTTTCTCGAAGAAATACCGGAGCATACTCATATTCAGGGTCTTGCCGAAACGTCTGGGACGGGTGAAAAGATTAACTTTTGCCTTCATATCCAGCAGTTCTTTAATAAAAAGGGTTTTATCCACGTAATAATAACCATGAGTCATTAAATCTTCAAAGTTTTCTACGCCAATAGGCAGCGGTATCCACGCCATATAAAAGCCTCCCTTCCGAATGTAGTTTCATTTTACTACATCCGGAAGGGAGGCACAAGGATCTCTGCATCCATGGCTTCTTTGGATGTCCCCTTCAGGCATTCTTCCTGCTAAAAATAAGTATAGTTCTCAGGCTTCTCGCTCCAGCCTATAGCTCTCTGTATATCCTGCCCATAGCTTTCGTCGCTGCATTTCATCCTCCGGCTCCAGAGAAATTCTTTCAGGGAAATGGCTCCCATTGCCAGGCTGGACAGATCCGCGATGTCTGTCTCCAGTCTCACGTCTGCCCGGATATGGTCTTCCCTGTTCTCCAGCAGCCTTATCCTGCCGCCCTGGATCTTCAGGAAAAAACTCCGGTTGTTTTCTTCTACGAAGGTGTCCTTCACCTGAAGCTCCAGGATAAAGTCTCTCCCAGTTTTTCCTTCACAGTGATCCTGCTGTCTGAAATAGTTTTCTACACTGAGGATCCGGAACATATGGCCCATGTTCTTTCTGCCGATCTCCTGAATGGCTCCGTCATAGGCCCGGTTCTCCCCGCTGTCCGGATTGGTAAAATACATCTGGAAGTTTTCTTCGGGAGTATAGATCCGCACCCTCTCGATCTGATCTGTCTGAGAGGCAAAGAAGGTAAGGAATTCCTCCAGGGTATCCATATCTTCATAAACCATTTCCCGGACAGTCAGATCATGGTACATGTCTGTGTAATGATCCACCGGCGTAAACTCAAAGGTAAGATATCCGGTGATCCGCCCCTCTCTCCTGCACACCACTACATAAGGCATATCAAAGATCCGATGGTAATCCATATAGGGGTGGATGGTGGCTCCATGGATCTTCACCGCCTGTCTCCGGTAGAGCTTGAGGATTTCTTCCCGGTCCTCTTCCCTGGCATAGGAAAGGTGTTCCTTGTGGCCGAAGGAACGGATATACTGAGGTTTTGGGGAAAACATCATACTCTCATTACAGTAGCCGTATCCCATTTTTCCATAGAAGGCCGGGTTAAAAGGATGAAGTCCTCCTACGTAAGTTCCTGTCCCGGCGAAAACGCCTATGGCTACCCGGATCATATTTCTGGCTATATGTTCCTTTTTCCGGAGAAACCCGGTGGACACATAGGCGATACCGCCCATATTCATCAGCTTTCCCCTTATATTCTGCTGAAAGTCCATCATCAGCAGAGAGCCGATCAGGGTGTTATCCTCATCAAAGCATCCCAGGTATCTGCCTTCCTGCGGCGAGACCAGCTCTCCTGCCATATTTTCCAGAAGCTCCTGGGGAGTCTTGGAGGGGAAACCTGTGACCACATTTCGCTGAAGCTGCCGGACTTCCTCCGGTCTTACGAAACGTATCTCCATGTCAGTCTCCTTTCCGTCTTCCTGCTGCTGCCGGCCTTACTGCCAGTCTGCCGGATATACAAAGTAGGCGTATCTGGCAGTGGAAGGAGTCTGGAAATGGATATGAGAGTTTTTCGGTATGTAGATGATATCTCCCGGTTTTCCAGTGAGCACCCGTCCGTCGATCTCGATCTCCAGAGTTCCATCTATGACCATGTCATACTCGTCATAGGTCAGTGTCCATTCAAAGCTGGTGTGATCCAGCTCCATGATCCCGCAGCCCATCCGGGGAGCTTCCTCCAGGGTGACCACATCTTTCAGGGCCACACCGTCCTGCTGGAATCTCTCACATTTCACAGTATCTGTTTTGATCTTGATAATGCCGCTGGGATCTTTTTCTTTTACAAAGTCTTCTTTTGGGGTATTCTGAGCCGCAGATTCCTCCAGGATCTTCTGTACGATCTGCCGCACTAATTCTTCACTTACGTTCATTGCCCGTCTCCCTTCTGTCTTTATTCTTCTGTGCTGCCGCCTTCTGCCTGAATCGTTGACTGTACCTTGTCAAGGAGCTTCGGCGCCAGGATATTGGCAAGGATCAGAGCCGTAATACCTGCAACAAGTTTTCCTACGATAACCGGGAAGATCATTTCGGAATTTACGCCTGCTGTAAAGCCCAGGTGATCTCCGAATACGAAAGCCGCGCTTACGGCAAAAGCTACGTTAAGAAGTTTTCCCTTGGGGTTCATATCGCCCATTACGTTAAACATGGCGATATTGTTAGCCAGGGTAGCCACCAGACCTGCGCATCCTGTCTCGTTCATACCCAGTTTCTTTCCAAGGGCGTTCAGCGGTTTTCCGAAAGTACGTGTGATCCACTCTACCATCGGGAAAGCTCCGATCAATACAATAGCGATCTGTCCGCAGGTAAGAAGACCGGATTCCAGAGGGATCGCTCCGTCGGCGTCTGGCTCTACCATGATATTAAACAGCGGGAATTCGATTCCTGTCTGATATTCAAATACTGCGATCGCGGTCAGAGCTGTGATAACAATGGTAACCCCTGTTCCGAATTTATTGAATCCGCTGATCATCTTCCCCGGGATCACCCACAGTCCGATTACGATAAGGGCTGCGATAATGATAACAGGGATCAGGTTTATAAGGATCGTAAGGATATTCATCTTATAAGGGGTCATGTTCATGACCAGACCGCCTACGATACAGCCGATAGGAATGGTGATCATACCGGCCAGGATACCGGCTCCCAGGTAAGCTCTGTCTTTCTTCTTAATAATAGAAAGAGCTACGGGAATGGTAAATACCAGAGTAGGGCCCATCATAGTTCCCAGGATCAGACCGGAGAAATTTCCCATGGTTTCGTTAGACGCCAGCTCCATAGCCAGAGGATAACCTCCCATATCGCAGGCCAGAAGAGTGGTGGCAAACATGGACGCGTCTGCGCCCAGAGCTGTGTAAATAGGTACAATGATAGGCTTCAGGATGATCGCCAGTACCGGCGCTGCGGCAACAACTCCGGCCATTGCCATAGCCAGAGGTCCCATGGCGTTAAATCCCTCTTCAAATTTTTCACCGTATCCTTTTTTATTTCCCCGGATCTTGTCAATAGCGCCTACCAGCATAAAGATCATCATGATCAAAATGATCACAGAGTTGATGGAAATATTCTGGATCCAGTTAGTTATGCTTTCAGTAAAAACTCCCACATTAGTAATATTATCAATCAGTTCTTGAAACATAGATCCTCCTCCTTTTTGTGATTTTCTGTTTCTTATGTATCTATAGCTGCCCTGTGGATATGCCTCTGTATCCTTTTCTTACAGAAGGGACTGGAATACCTGAGGAGCCGGTCTTGGGATCACTGTGCTCTCCACATAGAGTTCTTTATCCCTCTTGGCTGCCTCTACCGCGGCTCTTACCGCTCCTACGTCCCCTGTCAGAGTGACAAATCCTTTTCCCCCTACCGCATAGCCCATCCGGACTTCGATCAATGTAATGTTGGCTGCCTTGGCCGCCTCATCTGCCGCCAGGATAGCGGAAGTCATGGAATAAAATTCCACAACCCCTACCGCCTGGGGATTTTCTACAGTGACTGTTCCGGAAAGAGCCGGGATCAGCTGTTCATGGACATTGGAGATCCTAAGGGAATCTACCACAAATTCTCCTCCCTGAGCCAGTCCGGCTTCCATAGAAGCCTTCACATCTCCTGTATCTCCTCCTACGATGACCACATATTTTCCCGGGCACACAGTGGAGGCCCTAAGAAGCTCCACCTGAGCGGCCTTTACCATATAATCGCTGACTTCGATCCCTCTGGCAATGCTGGACAGTTCTATCATTCCGATTGCTTTGCTGCTCATAGCTTATACCTCCTCCCTGCAGATCTTAATGCCTTCCTGGGTGACCTCAGTCACCACTCCGGCCATACCTGTGTGGATATTCAGGGACAGTCCTTCTGCGGCTTTCGCAGCCAGCTGGCCCTTTTCCACATGCTGTCCCGGATGTACCACGGGAACTGCCGGCTTTCCGATATGCTGACGTAGAGGAAGGTAACATGTATTTACATCCAGTTCCTGAAAAACCGGCAGTTTCTGAGACACATAGGGGGCCAGTCCCAGCCTGGCGATAAGCCTTTTTGTGGGGATCTTTTTATGTTCGATCCCTGCTCTGGCCCGGGGTTCCATATTTCTCTCAGGGTTCACTTCCCATTTGTTTAAGATGCCTTTTGCATATTCGTTCATTTTTCTGGGAGACAGTCCCATAGGGCATGCAAACATCTCGCAGACGCCGCAGGAGCAGCAGTTCACTGCGCTTCCAAAAGCTTTCTTGGCCTCCTGGGGTGAGGTTATGAGACTTTCTCTCCAGAGATTTCTCATGACCATGTTGGGCCTTACCTCATGGCCGATCAGGAAACGGGGACACATATCTGTACACATCCTGCACTGGATACAGGCGGACTTTGCAATGTGGATCATCTGGGGCACTGTCTTTTCGCTGCGCTTTACCAGATAATGATCTTTGGGAAGGACAAGGAGATTTCCTGTGGTCTTTGTTACCACAGCGCCCTGGATCTCCTCCTTTGTCCGGAGCATTTTCCCCATCATAGGGCCTCCCAGGATCACTGCGTAATCTCCGGGAAGAATCTGGACTGCCTTTAAGATATCTGTAATAGCTGTTCCCAGAGGTACATGGAACATTTTTGTTTCTTTTACCGCTCCTGTCACAGAAAGGAATTTTTCGCATACCGGAATTTCCTCCAGAGCGTCTGCTATGGACAGTACGGTTCCCACATTATCTACCACACAGCCTACATCCAGCGGCAGTCCCTTTTCAGGGATGCTCCTCCCTGTTACGTTCCATACCAGGACCTGTTCATCTCCCGCCGGATAGAAAGCTTCTGACTGAAAGATCTCTACCGGGGCATTCAGCTTTTCTATAGCCTGAGACAGGGCCCGGATCTCCCGTTTATATTCTCCTTTCAGGGCGATCACTGCATGTTTGGCTTCCAGGTGGGAAGCGATCTTTGCTGTGGTCTCCACGATCCGCTCCGGATAAGTCCTGCACAGATACTTATCCGTTTCGATCAGCGGCTCGCACTCTGCCCCGTTTACTATGAAATATTCTGCTTTGGCCTTCAGCTTTACATGGGTGGGGAATCCCGCCCCGCCGGCTCCGGCCACTCCAGCAGACTGGATCAATTCTAAAAATTCCATGGCTTCACCGCTTTCTTTCTATGAGCTCTTCTACTATTTCCTGATCATCTACGATCCCCACAACGGTAGCGTCTACAGGAATATCCATGCCTCCGGCAGCTCCTCTGGCGGAGCTGCCGCCTACATAGATCACCTTTTCTCCCACTCCTGCGCCGATAATGTCCGCTGCTACAATGGGATACTCTACAGGAGAGTCATCCAGCAGATTTAAAGGCTGAAGTATCAGAAGCTTCAGGCCTGCCAGCTTTTCTTCCTTTCTGGTAGCCCAGATATTTCCGATCACTCTTGCTGTCTTCATCTTTTACTCTCCCTTCTTTTCCAGGCAGTCACTGCGTCTTACCGTAATGCCATATCTGGAAGCATATTCTCTTGCCAGATCGGTGAAGATGGTCTTTTCACCCACCAGGATCCTGGAAATCTTCCTTTCCTTAAGGGCGGCCATGTCCCGTTCTGTGATCACTCTTTTCGTCAGTACTTCTTCCTGGCAGGAAGGTTCTTTTTCCTGTTCTTCCTCTGCCGGGCATTCCTTCTCCGGCTTCTTAAGGCCGGCTTCTGGCATTTCACCGGTCAGAAGGGCCGCCATCTGGCTGTGAGGAGTCAGGATCATGCCGCTTTCTTCCAGCAGCTTCAGATTTTCTGCCAGCCTGTTATAGTATGGTTTGGGGGCTGTATCTTTATAGGAAAAAAGCTCTATCCCTTCTCTGGCTGCCAGTATTTTCTTTCCCTGGAGAAGGGCTTCCCCCAGGATCCGGGTAAAGGGACAGTCAAAGATCCCTGCTGCCAGTTTGCCAAGGGCCACGTTAGACAGGGTATATACCAGGATGGCTTCATAATCTTCCGCCTTACAGTCATACCCCTTGAGAAGGGCACATTCTGTCTGATATTTCCCCGTTAATATCTGGTTTTCCAGGGTTTCATGACAGATCTCCCCATGTTTCTCTGTAAGAATCAGGATTTTAGGTTTGGCTGTATCCTGCCCCTGTGCTTCCAGAGCCGCTGCCTTTTCCATAACTCTCCGGCAGATCTCGCTGATCAAAGCATCTGTATCCATCTCTCTCCTCCTTTCCCTTTTAATCAGAGATCAGACAGTTCACCGCGATTCCCGCCGGCGTGACCAGAAAGGGATCTGCCGGTTTTACTGTCTTGATTCCTGTTTCTTTTTGTATAATGTTTTCAATTCCTGTAAGACAGCAGGTACCTCCGCAGAGATAAATGGTGTCAACATCTTTGGGGTCTACATACCGTTTGATAATAGAAGCTATTTTTTCCACCACTGCTTTCACCACCGGCAGGATCTCCTTATGTCTGGAATAATCCTGTTTAATGGCTTCCGCCTCTTCAAAAGAAATATGGTAGTTTCCCGCCAGGACCAGAGACAGATGGGTTCCTCCCGTAGGTTCATCCTCGGTCCGGACCACTTTTCCTCCGTGGATCACAGCCAGGCCTGTAGTTCCCCCTCCTATGTCCACGATCACCCCATCCTGTATCTTGTAAATGGCATTGGCAGATGAGGGTTCATCCAGTACCGCCGTCACCTCGAAACCGGCGCCCTCTGCCACATACTGATGGGTCTTCACGCTGCTCTCCGTTCCCGCAGGCATGGCAATGGCGCAGTTGATCAGTTCTTCACCGATACGTTCCTCCAGTTTTGCCTTCAGCTTTTTTACGATATCCAATGCTCCGGTGTAGTCTACCACCACTCCGTCTCTCAGCACGCTGGCCGCCTGCTTCTCACAGGCCACAGGCCTGTTGTCTTCGTCCAGGACCACCAGTACGATATATGCGGTACCCAGGTCCAGGCCTGTTTTCAGCTTTCCCTTATGGGGAAAAGTCTCTTTTTCTGACCTGCTTACCATTTTCATAAAATTTTCTACCTGTTGTATATCCATGGTCCTGCTCCTTATGTGTGTTTTATGATCTTTCCTAATGTAAATCCTTTAACAGAAGCCGCATTGGCTTCGTCAAAGTCGATGTGCATCTTAAAATTAAAGTCCTCCCTCACCCGGATGATCACATCTTCAAAGGTCACCGGTCTTTCACTGAGGATCTTTACAGACACCCTTTCCTTATCTTTCAGTCCCAGCCGGGCTGCAGTCTGTGTAGGAACGTGAATGTGGTTGTGGGCCACAATAGCTCCCTGGGAGATCTGGAGGGTTCCCGCAGGTCCCTCAATAAGGATTCCTCCGGATCCTTCAATATCTCCTGATTCTCTTAGAGGAGCCTGGACCCCCAAAGCCACACAGTCGCTTACAGAAAGCTCTGCCTGGGTAGCGCTGCGCACCGGTCCCAGGACGGCTACCCGCTGCATTTTCCCTTTTTTCCCCACCAGGGTTACACGCTCTTCACTGAGGAACTGGCCTTTCTGGGACAGGGGACGTTTAGGGTGCAGGACGGCGCCTTTGCCGAAAAGCACCTCTACGTCCTCTGCTGTGAGATGTACGTGTCTGGCAGACACTTCCACCTCCACCAGCCCGGCCTTTATAAGGCTGTCTGTTACCTGTTTTATAAGCCTTTCCATAGGTTCCTCCTGTCTGTCATTTCCTGCCGTATTCACCTGCCAGATACTTGCACATGATAATGTGCATGGCGCTGGACATACGGTTCAGCTCCTCTATGATATCCTGTCTTAAATATTCTTTTCCGACATGGAAAGCAGCTGCGGCAGCTACCTCGGTTTCTCTTACCGCCGCTCTCAGCTGATTCAGAAGAGCATAGGATTTTCCCAGAGTATAATCCGGAAGGACCATCTGCTTAATGTGATAGAACTTCATAGGATTATGAGAATGTTCTCTCAGTTCTTTGTGATTCAATCCTATAATGTAATCTCTGCGGAAAGGCTCGTCCATAACGTCGCAGCGCATCATTTCCCGAAGACTTTCCAGGATATCCTGAAGGTCGTCAATCAGAGACTGGTCTTCTCCCATCTCCAGGAGAAGAGTCTGGTTCAGAACAAAAGCAGACTCCAGACTGTCCAGTTTTCCTCTGAAATAGATCCTTTTATGATCCTTGGGGACCAGAACATTTCCGTACAGATGGGTCATATGTTCCGGCTTTTCAAAGTAAAAAGCTCCTGTTTCATAGTCTACAAATCTGGGTTTTTTATTTTCTTCAGTGGGAACCGCAGGCATGGGAGGAACTTCTGTGGCCTTTACATCCGGCCTTTTATCCTCCTTTTCCGCTTTTTCCGGTTCCTGCTTTTTCTCTTTCTGATAGGAAACTTTTTTTCCGTCCAGGATCTTCACCTTGTTCTGCTGCAGGAATTCCCTGGCAGCCGGCGAAAGGATCTTTCCCTCAGGTACCGTGTAGGTCTCGGGAACAGAAGCACGCAGCTCGTCTCTTAAAATCGCTTCTGTGATTACTTTCATTTTCTGTCCGCTGCCTCCTTACCTGATTTTTTTCCTGACCGGGAAGACGCCAGGGCGTATACCGCCCTTTCACAGACATCTTCTCCCGGTCCGAAGGGGATTACTCTCCTAAAGAAGGCAGGATCGCTTCTACTTCTTCATGAGGTCTTGGGATCACATGGATGGAGATCAGTTCTCCTACTCTCTCTGCTGCGGCTGCTCCCGCATCGGTAGCTGCCTTTACAGCTCCCACATCTCCTCTTACCATAACGGTTACTAATCCGCCTCCTACGTG
>DXIQ01000031.1 GCA_019112785.1 Candidatus Blautia stercorigallinarum | reverse complement strand
AAAGCGGACATTAAAAAAGAGTTGGAGTGGTTCAAGGAGAAGAAAGTAAGACTGCAGATATTAGACCTTCCTACTTCCATGATCGAAGTACCAGAGGGCCAGCAGTGGATCCTGGAGATGATACAGAATATCATTATAGAAGTCCTCGCCAGTATTGCAGAGCAGGAACGTCTTACCATTAAGAAACGGCAGAGAGAAGGCATTGAAGCAGCACAGAAGAAAGGTAAGAAATTCGGAAGGCCAGCGGTTCAGATACCAGATGATTTTGAGATAGTATACTGCCAGTGGAAGCGGAAGGAGATAACAGCGGTAGAGGCAATGGGACAGCTCCATTTATCCAGCAGTACTTTTTACCGTATGGTAGGGCAGTATGAAAATATGTCAAAACATGTTTGACTTTTGGGAGATGTGTCAAAAGTAAAAAACAAGGTTTGGGGAGAGACCTGCAGAGGAATTTGCAGGTCTCTCAAAAGGTAGAGGTTTTGATTCTTAACAGCTAGAGCAAGATTATAAAATTCTTTAAAGACAAAAGGTTTTCCCTTTTTCAGAGCTATGCTATAATGGGCATAATAGGCAATAGAAGGAATGATGTGAAATGTTGGAATTAAAAAGAGATATTTACAATGAACTGATAAAATGGAAAGAATCTGATACAGGTCATGTACTGGAGGTTAATGGAGCAAGACAGGTAGGTAAGACCTATATACTGGATAAGTTTGCAAAAGAGAATTATACGCAATACCTGTATATTAATATGATACAGACATCAGGGCAGGAATTTTTACAGTGTCTGGAAGCTGTAGCCACTTGGAAGCCAGGGGAAAAAAGAGTAGAAAGACCGCTGCATAGGGCTTTCCAATTATTTCAGCCTGATTTCCGGGATGAAAAAACAACCGTTGTTGTGGTAGATGAAATCCAGGATTCAGCAGAAGTATATTCGAAGATCCGTCAGTTTTCCAGAGAATTTACCTGTGATTTTATCGTGACAGGCAGTTATTTGGGAAGAACCTTAAACAAAGAATATTTCCTTCCGGCGGGAGATGTGGATATATTAATGATGGATACCCTGTCATATGAAGAGTTCCTTGGAGCAGTAGGAAAACGGGATCTTTATGACCAGATCAGCTTATATGGAGAAGGAAAATCAGAAGATTATGATGAACTAAAGCGCTGGTATGATGTATATTTGACAATTGGGGGATATCCTGCAGTAGTAAAACGCTATCTGGAGACAGGAGATACTGACAAATGTATGGAAGAATTAGGAAATATTATCCGGGTATTTGTGGACGAATCAGAAAGATACTTTGATGATATTCTGGAAGTGAACCTTTTCGGTCAGATCTTCCCGGCAATAGCACAAAGTATGATCCGAGAAAAGAAAGGCTCCTCAGATCTTGTAACAGAGTTATCCAGTATAATTTTTAAAGAAGACAGCAACCGGCTGACCAAAAAGAGTGTTAATCTGGCAGTAGCATGGCTGTACCGTTCTAATGTGATCGGATATTGTAATAAGGTGAATGAATGTAATATTCTGGACGTAACTTTTAACAGTCGATTTTATTTCAAGGATATCGGACTTATCCGGTATTTCCTGAGAATGACCGGTGCAGATAAAAGTACCATTGAAGGGGTCGTAAATGAAAACTTTGTTTATCTGTATCTGGAACGTTTGATAAGAAAGCACAAGATTGCTGGGTCAGCTCCAGCTTTCGGTGTTTATAAGCAGGGAGAGATTGATTTCTTTGTAAGAGGATTGGATACTTATAAAAATTATGCCATAGAAGTAAAAGCAGGAAAAAATGTGGGAAAGACAGCGAATCTTATTCTGCGGGACGGGAAAGCAGACTTCGTGTATTTCTTGAAGGGAGATACCTATGGCGGGAAAGCAGGTAAGAAGATTACTGTACCGATTTATTTGACGGGGAGAATTGGGCTTGCGTAAAAGTATAAAGTATATGTGGAATGGGAAATGTGTGCTAAAACACATTTCCCATTTTTAGTAAATTATAAAACATTACGAAAAAGTGTTATAAGAGCCTTCAAAAGAAAGCATCAAAGAATTGTATACACATATAACGTTCATTGTAAGACATAGTAATACATTTGTTTAGCAATTCCATAAAATCATTTTTTGAGAAAGCTTCTGTTTTACAACCCTTAAAAGATAATATAATTATTTGAAAAGTAATATAACTTGCAAAACACGTATTTCCTAATAATTTAGGAAGAAAATGAATCGATTGTATGGCAATCCGCAATTTACGAAAAGCTTTTATAAATAGTATTAAAAAAGAGGTCATATATGGACTACCATGATTGCGTTCATAAAAAATTTTACGAGAACATATACACATAAAAGCACATATATTATAAATCTGGGAGCTCTTTTTACTATGATTCCTTGTATCTGTATCCAATAATATGCTCTCTAAAGTATCATAGTCTAAATGATATATATCTAAAAAGAGTACATCATACAATCTCTTATAATAAGAATATGTATGAATGCAATGGGGTATATTTTTTAAAATTTGCAGTAGATCATAATAATGTCTCTTTGAGTATGGCAAAGATAAATTTTGTATTTGCCGACTGATTATAAAATCTAAGGTAATGCAGATTAAATACCGGATTGCAGGTAATAACTTCTGGGCTTCTGAATTACCAGCTTTGTCAAATATTGCTAAACAATAAATTTGACTAGAAAGGCTATCAATTTTATTAGCAAAAGCAGATGAATCTCCTCCTATCCATAAATTTAAAATTCGAAAAATTTCGACATCAAAAACAGACTTTTGGTAATGAATTTTTTCAGGATATATAAGTAGTTGAAGTAGTGAACTAGCTGTTTTAGGTCGATTTAACATTTGATAGTATTCAATGGTAAGATACAAGAAACTCCACCAGTTTTCCTGATTTTGTGAAACATTTTTTTGTCTGGGGTTATTTTTCTGCGAAATAGTAGGTCCTAAACGTACTGCAAAAGGATATAGAATGTTTTCTAGCAAAGCAAAATCTAGGGAAACGTCATAACTCTCCAGATAATTTTTAATATTATTTATTACATGGCTTAGAATAGGATCCGAATAAGAAGGTTTCTCATGGGAAAAAATAATATTTGCCATAGCAGGTGATAGGCGTACTTTATTTTCACCATCTATAAATTGTAGATAGCCCATGTCTGTTAATTCTTGAATGACATTCTCATTATACTCAGAAAATATATATTTAACAAAATCTAATGGAATTTCATGATCATAAAAGCAAGAGAGAATTTTTAAATGCTTCCGATGTAATTGATAATCTTTTTTATTATGATATAAAGTATATACTTTACTGGCATGTCCCCAAAAATCTGTATTAGTTGAATGATAAGGCAAGTGTTTAAATCGTGGAAGAACAGCTTTAGTAGGAAATACTTCAGACTCTTTTAGCAGTTTATATAAGGCATCAGGACTTTTGATACCTGTTGAAACAAGTAATGATAAAAGGTAGGGGTTTTTGCCAGTAAATCTGAATAAATTTTCAGGTGATATTTCACATGGAAATTTATCAGGTATAATTAAAAACAATTCTTCATTAGTGAATAACGGAGCGGAATATCTATGAAAACCTGGCGGACAAACTGCATGAGTAGTGATAAGAATAACACGCATTTTCAACGAAGCTAACTTCTCAACTTCTTCCATAAAAACACTTTTCTTGGGATTCATACCATCAATAATCAGGAGAGAATGAGAACATTTCTTCCTTAAAAACGGTAAGTTATTTTCAAAATCAGTGACCTCAGAGAAAATTTTTTGATCAAAGGTTTGCATTAATGAATCTGTATAATTTAGATAGATATAGTCAAGCTTATGTTCGCCTAGAAATGACGATAAGAGAGTGGTTTTTCCCGTACCGTGGAGGCCGGAAACAATTACTTTTTTATACTTTTTCAGATACGAAGAAAATTGCTGAACAGAATTTGAATTATGCAAATGAGTCCTTGATGATATAGGTTTTGCTTTAGTAAATGAAAGTCCAGAGAGAAAATATATACACAGAGACAATAAACTTATAAACATGTCATAGGCTTCAGAAGAAGGTGATATAAAATATTTTTTACACAAATGATCAAAAGCTGGCTTTTGTGTTTGGAATATTTGCTTACATTCTTCGGAACTAGGAGATGTTTTCTTTCCAAAATAATAATATTGAAGATCTCTGCTCTTTTTATCCTTAAGACCTTCATATAGTTTATTGCCTAGAAGTTGCCGGAGAGAAATTTTTTTCCTGGAGAGTAGTTCAACAAAATCTGTAAATTCATTGTCTTTTTCGTCAATATTATCTATACGCTCTTCAATTTCATCTGATGAATTATAATCCACTAAAAGACAAAAAAAATCGTCTTTATTTAATGATTTTTTTCCATCAGAAGTTATTTGTAATACATTTAAGATTTTTAAAAGATCTTCGGATAACTGTTTATATAGAGAAAAATTCATAGCATGAATCCTCCGGTATCTTTTTTATTACTATATTATTTTACTGCTTTTAAAATCAGAAGACAACAGTAGAGCCCAGATTTATAGATTTTATGAAAATAAAAATATAAAAAAAGTTGACCGTTATGAGAAAATTTTCATTTTTACTTCTTACTCAATATAAAAGCTGGGCATGACAAATCAAAATACTTTAATGAATTAGCAAAGTAAAATATGACCTCGCAGTAAAAATAAGAGGAATTTGTTTTGTGGTAATATAAAGCCAGAACAAAAAAGGAGGAAAGAAAACATGCAAAATATGAATTGCTACACAAATACTCTTGCGGAAGAACAGGAAAAAATGCAGATGAGGATACAGGAAGATGCAACAAAAATGGATATAAGAAACCAAAAAAAACTGTATTTAGCACAGCAAAAAATGTTACTGAAAGAAGCCGAAAGAGAGAGAAAAAAGGCACAGTGTGAAGTGGTCTGCGTTGATCAGAATGGAGAGGTTTTTGTAGAAACAAAGAACCTGCAAATCGCTCAATCCAGAAGGCTAGTAACCAATTTTACACATCCCAAAATTATAATTTTGTGTCGGATTATGAATCAAGAAGAAAATATTTATCTGTTCGAATTCGACCTAAACGAGGAAATTCACTATGCTATGTTATGTCCTGAAAAGTGCGGAAGTCCAACATACCTGAGAAAAAAGATTGCCGCTTCCGGTGGATATGTTATGGGAAATACTCCTGCAAAGCAAAAAGAATATCTGGCACAGCTGATTACACTCTTAATCAGTCATGCAAAAGAAAAAATTTACCTTCCTGATGACCGTGGCTGGTATTTGGATGAAAATGGGAAATTGAAATTCTTTAATGGTAGATGGACTTGGAAGGAGGCTTTTGAATGCACAAGATAAATGAGAACAGTTGGGTCTTGCATGCTCTTGCAGGCGCTGCTTTTTTCCGTTTTCCTCTACAGTGTTATGGATATGAATTGCGGACAGGATTTATATTGGTAGCAGACAATGATTCCGATGCAAGAAAGGTTGAAAACGACTTGCTTCGCTTGTTTAACGGCGTTCAAGTAATGCGATGGAATAGCAAGGCAGAGCGGCCGGAAAACTTCCGTATAGGTATACATAGATACAAAAAAAAGGATACGGAAGATGAACTAGAAACCTTTTTATCTGAAAAAAAGTTTCTACCTGTGATTATCGTAGGTGGAATCCTTCCGAAAATTTTGTATGAAAAAGGATTCGTTATTAAATCTTCATTTCATAGGAAGGAACTGACGAAGATGGACCAAAATTATGAACCGTTTTGTAATTATCTTATTGAGCATATCGAATATGTGACAAATGAAATACAGATTCTTAAAACGTCAAAAATCATGATGAAATATCGGAGACAAAAGGCAAGTGCTTTTGCATATTATTTGCTGGCTGTTGCACGATTATGGTGGTGCTTTTGGCGTGAAAATGGAAGCGAAGAGGCATCCGATCAGTGGGTTGAAAAGTTCATGGGGTCCGTAATAAAAACGGAAACCGATATGTCTCGCTTTGATGATCTTTACTCTGTAAAAGCCGCAGTCAAAGATTGTGTTATTCGATTTATGCTACAGAATAGAATCCCTGTCGTGCCAATCAATGACGGAATAAGAAAGGATGAACCATACATTGGGATGGAGGAAGATTTCTATCTGATTCCAGAAGCTTTGCTGAGAATTATGTGTGCTCCACTATTAGAAACGGTTTCTTTTCTCCAACTGAAGAAAGAAATGGAACTGGATGGTATGCTTGTGACAGATAAGGTTCTCGGAAATTACACCGTGAAAATTCTTATATTTAATGCAGATACAGGGCAGACACAACGACTACGTTTTTTGAAACTCAATAAGCTGGATTTCATAGATGAAGAGGGTTTTTATCTTGAGGATCTACAAAAAATACAAACAAAAGAGGAGGAATCATGAGAATGAAAATTGGTGTGATGAAAAATCAAATGCCTGTAACTATTTCACCAGCATCACCAAACGAACATATTTTAATGGCGGGAACGAGCGGAAGCGGGAAGTCAACCAGGATAAAAAGTATGCTGAAAGACTGTCTAGAAAGGCAGGAAACCGTAATTGTCATAGACATTAACGGTTGCGATTTTTGCCAGTTGGATGAAAAAGTAAATATCATTTCAGCGTTGGAAGATGGTCTTAACTTTTCGCCTCTGGATATAGGGAAGAGAAATGAAGATGGATATGTCGGCTACATTTCTTATATCGTTGAAAGCTTTTCCAGTATTGCAAGTCTTGGAATTCGACAAATGGGGGTTTTCAGGGAGGCAGTTATTTACGCCTTAGATCACCGGAAAGAGTATGGCAATGATATGCTGGCTATCGCAGAAGGTCTACGACTGCAGGATTCAAATGTAGCCACTGGAGTTTACAATAAGTTGTGGAATCTCTTAAATTCAAAAGCTTTTCAACGTGGTAATAGACACTGTATGAAAGCGGGGACAATCAATGTGATTTCCCTTAAGGGGATTAATCCGTCCACACAAAAGCAGATTGCAGAATTAATGTTATTTGCGATTTGGAAAAAGTGCAGGGTGATGGAGGGAAAAGGAATCTCCTTACGAATCGTGCTGGACGAGTTCCAGAATTTATCATTGAAAAAAGGCTCAGTGCTAATGGAAATGTTGCGGGAAGCCAGAAAGTATCATGTTAAGCTGATTCTGGCAACGCAATCGATTACTTCGTTTCCAAAAGAGGTTTTGACTGCTGTGAATCAGACAGCGGTCCAGCTCTACTTCCGTCAGACATCTTCAGATGTAAAAAAGACTGCCGAACTGATTGACCCACAGCAAAGAGGACGCTGGGTTTTGATACTCAAAAAACTCGCTGTAGGTGAATCAGTTGCTACGGGTGATTTTCTGGTCAACGGAAAGGAAATGAGCCAGCCGATTGTCATTCGGACGGCTTTTCCAAAGTCCTTTGCGGATTCTAAGGAAAAGAAGCTTCAGATATTTTGAAAAAGGAGGAAGGAAACTATGGCAGAGGCTATGAATATGAATGAGGAATTTCTGACTATGCATGAGAATAATATGTCAATAAGGAAATACTTGCGAAGTGACAGAATGCAGAAAAAGGAGTTAAAAAAGAAAAAAAAGGAGAAAAAAGCCTATCGTTTGATCTGTGTTTTCCCGGAAGATTCTTCCGGTGAAGAGAAACTAAAAAACGAGGTGAGCAGTATTCTCCGGATGGAACTTAGAAATCAGATAGCACAGCGAAAATAAGAAGGAACGAGAAGGCAGGGATTCTTTTCCCTGCCTTTAAAAATAAGAAAGGGGCAACAATATGAAGCGAATCCGTATGCTGCTCAGGGTAAGCTCTGACCAGCAGCTTGAAGCAGACGGCGATCTTTCCATTCAACGGAAGATTTTGATCGAATACATACAACGCCATGAAGATTGGATATTAGACCCAAAAGAATACTTTGAGGGTAGTAAAAGCGCTTATAAAAATACTGCTTCTCAGCGAGAAGTCCTTCAGGAAATTTTAGAAGATGCCAGAAAAAAGGAGTTTGATATTCTTGTTCCATATAAGGACGATCGTGTTGGGCGCCTAATGTGGGATACACCGTTATATATCATGTCGCTAAAAGGACTGGGAGTAGATGTTTATACCGTGAAAGATGGCTGTATATCCCCTGAAGCAGATGATATAATGGGCCAGATGATGTTGACATTCCGCTATGCCAATGCCCAGAAAAGCAGTGCGGATACCGGTATGCGGGTGAAGGATACAGCACAGAAGCTGGTGGAACAGGGAAAATTTATGGGGGGTAAAGCACCGTTTGGATATAGACTGGATTATTCCGGGGAGGTCAGCAAGCATGGCCGAGCTTTGAAACATCTGGTTATTGTACCTGAGCAGGCCGAGCTTGTTCAATACATGTATCGCTTATCTTTGAACAAGGAGTTCGGATCTGCAAAGATTGCGAAGGAACTGAATATGCACGCTAAGTATCGAGACCTGGCCCCTGGTGGCGTTTGGAAAAGCGGAACCATTACCAGCATTCTAACAAACCCCATTTATGCCGGTTATACTGCATACAAAAGACGTGAGAGGATACAGGGTAAGTACCGAAGACTTGACGCAAAAGACTGGATTCTAGCGAAAGAGGCCGATAAGTCCATTCAGCTCATTGAACCGGATATCTGGAATCGTGTGCAGGAAAAGAGAAAAATGCGTGGGCATAAATATATAGAAAAACTGGCTGATAAAGATGTGACTGTAATCCACAAGAATGATGGTACCCTTCCGCTGATTGACGTGTTATACTGTGGTTATTGCGGGAGCAAGCTTACTAACGGCAGTCGATATAACTATTGGACTATCAAATCGACCGGGGAAAAGAGGGCAAGTAAGATCGGTACCTATAAATGTCAAAATGCCTGGCAGGGAGTTCCTCACGACAAAACCTATCAGTTTCGGGCAGATGAGATTGAACCGGTCATTTTCAGTGCCATTGCAGAATATATAGGAAAGCTCCAGGAGAATGAAGACGTATTTCAGGAGATTGAAAGGAATCAGAACCGAGAAAAGTCTATACTGGAAAAAGAGATGAGAAAGGAGCAGGCTGAAGCTGATAAGATCCGACAGAAAATCCATGTTATGGAGGAAAATATCCCAAATGCTATGACAGGAGAGTACGCCTTATCCTTGGATGAACTGGTTACATTAATAAGGAAACAAAAAGAAGCATTGGAGCAACAGCAGGAAGTAATAAAAGAAAAGGAGTTGGCCTTTCAGAATGTGTCTGTGTCTGTGAATGACTGGGAGGAGCTGAAAGAGAAAATACCTACCTGGCAGGAGGTTTTCCTGAATGCTGACACAGAAGCCAAGAGAGTGCTGGTGAATCGTCTGATCAGGAAGATTGAAGTGAAGAAAGAAGAGATAACTGTTCACTTTAAAATTAATTTAGATGAATTTCTCCTTCAACCCCGAATTACTGATGATTCCGGTACCACTCGGTATATACGCGATTTAAGGTAAAAGACATAATAGCCAGCACATTTGCCCGGATAGTATCTTTAGGCCAGGTGGCATAGATCTCACTGCAGGCTACATTTTTGATATAGTCCCGATAACGGACAAAATAATTCTGGGCAGATGTGTTATCCGGGGTACCGTCATGGACCACGATAGTTTCCGGGATCACTACCCGGCTGAGAACGATCTCGCCGGAGGCATCTATGGGTTTGATCTCATCTTCCGGAATCTTCTCCGGATAATTTCCAAAAAGTGTATGAGCGGGGATCACAATATCCTGAAACGTCTCCTGAGGAGTGGCAGGGCGGAGAAAAGCCTGCTGGGTGGCTGTAGAGTCAGGGAGGATTTCCGCACCGGAGATTTCCAGGTCTTCGTATCCCTCCTTGGAAATCCGGAAAGTATACTCTGCGTATGGCTGATATTCAGAAGGCGCCATACTGTATTCCAGAGGAGGGGCCGGCAGCGTCAGCTCCGGGATCTGACCGCTGGAGTCTGTATTGGCTTCCTCGATCACAGAGTCCGGATCTCCGCTGTAAGAAATTGTGACAGAGGCGTCGTCTATGGGCTGGCTTCTGTCTGCGGTAAGCACCGAGAGGCGGAGACGTCCCTGATCAGTACGCTCTGCGGTCTGGGCTGCTTTTAATGAGAAAAGATTCATAAGAAACCTCAGAAAATGTCATTGATTTATTATATGAAACAGAAAAAGTTTTGTGCGGATATAGGACAGCTTCCATAATTTATATTGAAAAAAAGTAAAAACAGCGATAAAATATCAGTAAATTTGAATAGTCGTAAAGTATATACGAGGAGGATATTACATGGCAAAATATGTAATGGCATTGGATGCAGGGACTACCAGCAACAGGTGTGTTCTGTTTAATAAAAAAGGGGAGATCGTCAGCTTTGCCCAGAAGGAATTTACTCAGTATTTTCCAAAACCAGGATGGGTAGAGCATGATGCCAATGAGATATGGTCCAATCAGCTTGGGGTGGCTGTGGAGGCCATGCAGAAGGCAGGAGCTGAGGCGGCGGATATTGCCGCGATCGGGATCACAAATCAGAGAGAAACCGCCATTGTCTGGGATAAAAATACAGGAGAACCTGTCTATCATGCCATCGTATGGCAGTGCCGGAGAACTTCTGAATACTGTGATTCTCTTAAAGAAAAGGGACTGACAGAAGAATACCGGAAGAAAACAGGCCTGATCATTGATGCTTACTTTTCAGGAACAAAGGTGAAATGGATCCTGGATCATGTGGAAGGGGCCAGAGAGAGAGCTAAGAAGGGGGAGCTGCTTTTCGGTACTGTTGAGACCTGGCTGATCTGGAAGATGACAAAGGGAGAGGTCCATGTCACAGACTATTCCAACGCTTCCAGGACCATGCTTTTTAATATCAATACGCTGGAATGGGATGAGGATATATTAAAAGAGCTGGACATCCCAAGAGAGATGCTGCCTGAGGTAAAACCTTCAAGCTGTGTATATGGAATGGCGGACAGCAGCTTTTTCGGCGGACCTATTCCTATCGGAGGGGCGGCCGGGGATCAGCAGTCTGCCCTTTTCGGGCAAACCTGTTTTGAAAAAGGAGATGCCAAGAATACCTATGGCACCGGCTGTTTCCTGCTGATGAACACAGGGGAAAAACCGGTATTTTCTGAAAATGGTCTGGTAACTACCATTGCCTGGGGACTGGACGGAAAGATCACCTATGCCCTGGAAGGTTCTGTTTTTGTAGCAGGGGCTGTGATCCAGTGGCTGAGAGATGAGCTCCGGCTGATCGACTCTGCGGAAGATTCCGAGTATATGGCCAGAAAAGTAAAGGACACCCATGGCTGTTATGTGGTGCCGGCTTTCACCGGACTGGGAGCTCCTTACTGGGATCAGTATGCCAGAGGGACCATTGTGGGACTGACCAGAGGGGTAAATAAATGCCACATTATCCGGGCTACACTGGAATCACTGGCTTATCAGGTCCATGATGTGATCGAGGCTATGAGGGCGGATTCCGGCATTCAGATGAATTCACTGAAAGTAGACGGAGGCGCCAGCGCTAATAATTTCCTTATGCAGGCTCAGGCAGATATGATACAGGTTCCCGTAAAAAGGCCGGTATGCGTGGAGACCACCGCTATGGGAGCCGCTTATCTGGCAGGGCTGGCTGTGGGATATTGGAACAGCCCTCAGGAGATCATCAGCAACTGGGAAATCGACCGGGTGTTTACCCCTCAGATTTCTGTAGAAGAGCGGGATAAGAAGGCAAAAGGCTGGAAGAAAGCTGTAAAATGTGCTTACGGCTGGGCAAAAGAAGAAGAGGATTAATATGAGAATAAGAAATATGCAGGTAAATCATCTGACAGATCCCCTGGGATACGAGTGTGAATATCCGGTCTTTTCCTGGGTGACAGAAAATGTCAGAGGAAAATACCAGGAAAAGGCCCGGATGGAAATCGCTCTGGATAGGGCTATGAAAAAGGTGATTTATGACAGCGGATGGCAGCGGGAGATCGACAGCTGCGGTTTTTGTCCGAATGTACAGATCAGCCCCAGGACCAGGTATTATTGGCGGGTGAAAGTACTTACAGACAGGAGAGAAAAGGTTGTAAGCCCTGTGGCCTGGTTTGAAACAGGAAAAAGCCAGGAGCTTTGGCAGGGGCAGTGGATCCAGGCAGATTTTAATCAGAAAAATCCGGAGATCCACCCCTTGTTTCAGAAGAAATTTCAGGTGCCAAAGGATCTGGCCTCTGCCAGAATCTATATCTGCGGACTGGGACTTTTTGAAGTGCTTGTAAACGGCGAGAAAGTCTCAGAAGAATATCTGGCGCCTTTCTATACGGATTATCACAACTGGATACAATATGTGACTTATGATATAACACCTCTTCTGAAAAAAGGAGAGGAAAATGCCGTAGGGGCAGCCCTTGGAAATGGATGGTATAAGGGAAGATTCAGCTATGAAAAGGATATGTACGGACTTTATGGCAAGGACTTTCAGCTTCTGGCAGAACTGCGGCTGGAAAGGGAAACGGGAGAGGAGCTTGTCATAGCTACTGATGAGAGCTGGGAATGTGGGCCTTCTCCTGTAAAGGAAAGCGGTATCTATGACGGGGAAGTCTATGATGCAAGACTGGAGACCGATCATTTTGCCACAGTTTCCTGTACTCTGCCTTGTAAAGCGGTAAAAGGTCCGGGAGTTTCTGTGCCTTTAAAGGATCGGCTCAGTCCGCCTCTTAGGATCATCCAGAGGATACAGGAACCGAAAAAGATCCTGACTCCTGCGGGAGAAACCGTGCTGGATTTCGGGCAGGAGATCACCGGATGGGCGGAATTTCTGTGTGATGAAGAAAAAGGAAGAGAAATACGGCTGCAATATGGAGAGGTCCTTCAGGACGGCTGTTTTTACCGGGATAATCTCCGCACTGCAAAGGCGGAGATGACCTATATTTCCTCCGGAGAAAAGCAGTGGGTCCGTCCTCATTTTACCTTTTATGGTTTCCGATATGTGAAGGTAACAGGCATGACGGAGGTGGATCCCCGGAATTTTACTGCCTGTGTGATCCATTCTGATATCAGGAGAACCGGAAATATCCAGACTTCCTCCGAAAAAGTAAACAGACTTTTTGAAAACACGGTCTGGGGTCAGAAAGGAAACTTTCTGGATGTGCCTACAGACTGCCCTCAGAGAGATGAACGGCTGGGGTGGACGGGAGATGCCCAGGCTTTCTGCGCGACAGCTTCTTTCCATATGGAGACGCCGGCTTTCTATCGGAAATATCTCTATGATATGAAAGAGGATCAGAAGATCTACAGGGGAGGAGTACCCCATGTGGTGCCTGATGTGCTGGGACAGGTACAGAGGATCAAGAATCAAAGTGAGGATCCGGTCACAAAAGAAGGGGAATGGACCACTTACGGTTCCTGTGCCTGGGGAGATGCGGCCTGTATCATTCCCTGGACCCTGTATAAGTTTTATGGAGATGAGATCCTGCTGGCGGAGCAATATCCGATTATGCGGGACTGGGTGGACTATATCTTCCGGGTGGATGAGGAGCAGTGCGGCGGATCACGGCTTTGGAGTACCGGCTTTCATTTCGCCGACTGGCTGGCTTTGGATAACCCGGATAAAACCAGCAGTTTCGGCGGTACGGATAATACTTATGTAGCTACAGCCTTTTACTATTATTCCGCCATGCTGACAGCGAAAGCGGCCTATGTGCTGGGAATACGCCAGGACGCAAGAGCTTACCGGCAGCTGGCAAAAGAGATTAAAGCAGCCTTTCGCCGAAAGTATTTTGACAGCAAAGGAGATCTGATGGTTAAAACCCAGACAGCCATGGTCCTGGCCTTATATTTTAAGCTGGCGCCTAAGTCTGCCAGAAAGAAGATCGCAGGAGAACTGAAGAAAAACATCCGGTCCCACAGCATGCATCTGACCACAGGCTTTGTGGGAACCTGTTATCTTTGCCTCGCCCTTTCAGAGATGGGGATGGATCAGGAAGCTTACAGTCTGCTTCTCCAGGAGGAATATCCCGGCTGGCTTTATGAGGTGAACATGGGAGCCACTACTGTATGGGAACGCTGGAATTCCATCCTTCCTGACGGCCACATCAGTGACACTGGTATGAACAGTTTGAATCATTATGCATATGGAGTGATCGCAGAGTGGATGTACCGCTGTATGTGCGGACTGAATCCGGCGGAAAAAGGACCAGGTTTTAGGCGGGCAGTGATCGCTCCCAAACCTGACAGGAGGCTGGGTTTTGCCCGGTGTTCTTATGACTCTGCCAGAGGTCTTTATGAATCCGGCTGGGAATGGAAGAAAAAAGGAATCCTTTTTCAGGTAAGAGTTCCTTTTAACACCAGAGCAAAATTTATACTTCCATATCGTGGAAAGAGGATTTATCTCAATGGAAGACGGAACCGGCACCTGGAAAATAAAGGAAAGATCCTGCTGGATCCCGGAAGCTATGAGATTTTTGTGGAAGCCGGCCAAAAAGAATAGACGATAAAGAAATACAATACTGAAGGTGAAACACAGATGTTTGGAGAAAATCACGCGCATATATTTATGAACGCCCTGGATTATCACCAGGCGGTAAAAGATCATGAACAGGCTCCTGACGAGAGGATTATCCGGGCGCATTTTAAGGCTTATCAGGAAAAGCAGGTTTCTTTTGTAAGAGACGGTGGAGATCATTTTCACGTCTCTTACAAAGCCAGAGAGATCGCTCCGGAATATGGGATCGACTACAGGACCCCGATCTTTGCCATTCACAAAAACGGTCATTACGGCGGGATCGTAGGCAGAGGGTTTGATACCATGAAAGAGTATGCCGCACTGGTAAAAGAAGTCCGCAGGGAAGGAGGAGATTTTATCAAGATCATGACCACAGGGATCATGGATTTTGATACAGACGGTTCTATCACAGGTACCGCCCTTTCTTTCGGGGAAGTCCGGGAGATGGTCCATATTGCCCATGAAGAAGGTTTCTGTGTCATGTCCCATACAAACGGCGCCAGAGCAGTAAAAGAAGCTGCAGCAGCAGGAGCAGACAGTATTGAACACGGCAATTATGTTGATGAAGAAGCAGTGGAGGTTATGGCGGAAATGGGAACGGTCTGGGTGCCTACCATTACTGTTGTAAAGAATCTCATCGGAAAAGGCAGGTTCTCCGATCAGGTCCTTGAAAAGATCTGGGAAAAAGGAAAGAAAAATATCAGAAGAGGATATGAAGCAGGAGTGAACCTGGCTTTAGGCAGCGACGCCGGTGCTTATCTGGTCCCTCATGGTCAGGGGATCCTGGATGAGTGGGCATGTTTTCAGGAAATCCTGGGAGATAAAGGTGATCTGGAGCAGCGTCTTTTAAAGGGAGAATCTCTTATTCAGGGAAAATTCCGGAAAGTTTAAAAAATTAAAAAAATTTTTTTGAAAAAAGTATTGACGAATTGGAAAATCTTTGCTATACTTTCACTTGTCGTTGAGAGATAAGAAAAAACGACAGCCAAGCGGGAGTGCTGGAATTGGCAGACAGGCAAGACTAAGGATCTTGTGGGTGTATGCTCGTGTGGGTTCAAGTCCCATCTCCCGCAGTAGAGAAAAGCAGAAAATCTGAAACAGGTTTTCTGCTTTTTTTGTGCAATACGCCGGTCGGGCGACCGGTAAGCGACAGACTTTGCCTGGAGCTGCCTGCAGTATCGGAGGGTGCTGTCGCAGTACTCAGAATCGAGAATATTACAGTAAAGATTTTACATGAAGGAGGAAAGCAAATGCTGACTATAGGCTGTCACTTGTCTTCCGCCAAAGGCTATACTGCCATGGCGAAGGAGGCAGAAAAGATAAATGCAAATACCTTTCAGTTTTTTACCAGAAATCCCAGAGGAGGAAAGGCAAAAGCTATTGATCCGAAAGATGTGGAGCAGTTTCATTTAGAGGCTTCCCGTCTGGGGATCCAGAAGATCCTGGCACATGCCCCTTATACCCTGAACGCATGCTCTCCGGACGAAAAAGTCCGGGAATTTGCCTATAATACCATGGCTGATGATCTGAAAAGAATGGAATATACCCCGGGAAACTGCTACAATTTTCATCCGGGCAGCCATGTAAAACAGGGAGCAGAGAAAGGAATCGAACTGATCGCGGAGCTTTTAAATAATATCCTGCGGCCGGAACAGAGTACCACTGTGCTCCTGGAAACCATGGCCGGAAAGGGAAGTGAGGTCGGAAGGAACTTTCAGGAACTCCGGGAGATCTTAGACCGGGTGGAACTTCAGGATAAAATGGGCGTCTGCCTGGATACCTGTCATATATATGACGGAGGCTATGACATTGTAAATGATCTGGATGGGGTTCTGAAAGAGTTTGATCAGGTCATCGGCCTTTCCCGGCTGAAAGCGGTGCATTTAAATGACAGTATGTATGGGCTGAACAGTCATAAGGACCGTCATGCAAAGATCGGAGAAGGGAAGATCGGGAAAGAAGCAATGATCCGGATCATCAATCATCCGGCTTTAAAAGACCTGCCTTTTTACCTGGAAACTCCCAACGATCTTGAGGGTTATAAGGCTGAAATCGCCTTTTTGCGCAGTGTTCGCCAGGAATCGTGAGAAAAATCAAAATTCCACATTTGTTGGAATTTTTTGAAAAGAAAAGAAGGAAATCTGCCGGAAAACGGTAATATATTTATCAGAAGGAGAAGACTTGCATAATCGTTGGTAAAAGAAAGTCAGGTGACGGTGGATGAATATTCGTGAAGAGCTGGAAGCAAAGGAACTGGAATATCTCAGCCCTTATGCCTCCTTCAGCGGAAAATCCCGGGGAAGGGAAAGAGAAGAGACAGAATGTGATATCCGGACTGTTTACCAGAGAGACAGGGATCGGATCCTCCACAGCAAATCTTTTCGGAGAATGAAGGATAAGACCCAGGTTTTTCTGGCGGCTCAGGGAGACCATTACAGGAACCGGCTGACCCATACTCTGGAAGTATCTCAGATCGCCAGGACCATTGCAAAGGCTTTGTATCTTAATACGGATCTGGTAGAGGCCATTGCCCTGGGACATGACCTGGGACATACCCCTTTCGGACACGCAGGAGAAAAGGTCCTGGACCGGGTCTGCCCTCTTGGATTTTCTCACGTAAGACAAAGCCTCCGGGTAGTGGAGAGACTGGAAAAGAACGGAAGAGGACTGAACCTGACCTGGGAAGTCCGGGACGGGATCATTAATCACAGGACCAGCGGAGCCCCCCATACGCTGGAAGGCCAGGTGGTCCGCTACAGCGACAAGATCTCCTATATACACCATGATATGGACGATGCCCAGCGGGCAGGGATCATTTCAGAAGATAATATTCCTATTACCCTGCGTCTGCTTTTAGGAGAAAATACCAAGGAACGTCTGAATACCTTTGTACACGATATCGTGGAACACAGCCGGGGAAAAGACCACATTTCCATGTCTCCGGATATTGAGGATGGGCTTCGGGACCTTCGTTCCCTGATGTTCCAGGACGTGTACCTGAATCCGGCGGCGAAAAGCGAAGAAAAAAAAGCAGAGCACGTAATTGAGGAATTATATACATATTACAGGAAATATCCGGAAAAAATGTCAGAAGAATATCAGAGGCTTCTGGCTGAGGGGGAACCTAAAGAAAGAGTGGTCTGCGACTATATTTCCGGCATGACCGATCAGTATTCCCTGGAGAAATTCAAAGACATTTTTATCCCGAAAAGATGGCGGGGCCGGGAAAAGAGATAGTGGAAAAGAGGAATCAGAATGTATTATTCGGATGATATTATTGAAGAAGTCCGCATGAAAAACGATATAGTAGATGTGATCTCCGGATATGTAAAACTTCAGCGGAAAGGCAGCTCCTATTTTGGCCTTTGTCCTTTTCACAATGAAAAATCCCCTTCTTTTTCCGTAAGTCCGGGTAAACAGATGTATTACTGTTTCGGCTGCGGAGCCGGAGGAAACGTATTTACCTTTCTGATGGAATACGAAAATTTTACTTTTGTGGAAGCAGTGAAATACCTGGCGGATCGGGCAGGGGTACGGCTGCCTGAGGCGGAGTATTCTCCGGAAGCCAGACGGGCGGCAGATCTGAAATCCCGTCTTCTGGAGATCAATAAGAAGGCAGCTGCTTTCTATTATTATCAGCTGAAAAGTGAAAAAGGAAAGCAGGGAATGGAATATCTGAAAAAGAGGGAACTGTCAGACGAAACGATCAAGAAATTCGGTCTTGGCTGTTCTCCCCGGTATTCCGGAGCCTTGTATCAATATCTGAAGGGACAGGGGTATTCCGATGAACTGCTTAAAGAATCCGGACTGTTCAATGTAGATGAGCGCCGGGGAATGCAGGACCGTTTCTGGAACCGGGTCATGTTTCCTATTATGGATGTAAACAGCCGGGTCATTGGTTTCGGAGGCCGGGTCATGGGACAGGGGGAACCGAAATATCTGAATTCTCCGGAAACGAAGATCTTCGATAAAAGCCGGAACCTGTATGGATTAAATGTGGCAAGGACTTCCAGAAAGCCTTATCTGATCATCTGTGAGGGCTATATGGATGTGATCTCCATGCATCAGGCCGGGTTTACCAATGCGGTGGCTTCCCTGGGAACGGCTCTGACATCGGGACATGCCAGCCTTATGAGCCGTTATACCAAGGAGGTCCTGCTTACTTATGACAGTGATGAAGCCGGACAGAAGGCGGCTTTAAGAGGAATCCCCATTTTAAGAGCGGCAGGGATCCGGCCCAGGGTGGTGAACCTGGCTCCTTACAAGGATCCGGATGAATTTATAAAAGCAGAAGGCCGGGAGGCCTTTGAGAAGCGCCTGGATGAGGCTATGAATTATTTTCTTTTCCAGGTAAAAGTGCTGGAAAAGAAATATAATCTGTCGGATCCTGAGGAGAAGACCCAGTTTTTCAGGGAGATCGCAGGAATGCTCCTGGAATTTCCGGAAGAACTGGAGAGGAACAACTACATGGAAACCCTTTCCCGGATCTATCGGATCCAATATGAAGATCTGAGGAAAATGGTAAACCATATGGCTCTTGCCCCGAAGAAAAATCCGGATCCTGTCCGGCGGGAAGGGCCCAGAAAGAAAAAAGAAAACAAGGAAGACGCAGGACAGACTGCCCAGAAGCTTATGCTGACCTGGCTTACCTCTTATCCGAAAATGTTTGATACCATTGAGGGATATATCGGACCGGAGGATTTCACTACACCCCTTTATCATCAGGTAGCCCAGCTGGTCTTTGCCCAGCATGAAGAGGGAGCGGTGAATCCCGCAAAACTGCTGAACCAGTTTTCAGATCCGGAAGAACAAAGAGAGGTGGCTTCTCTGTTTCACGCTTCCCTCCATCTGGAAGGGCAGGAGGAAGCCAGACGGGCGGTGCTAGAAACCGTATGCCGTCTGAAAAGAGACAGTATCGACTGGCAGAACGAACACCTGGCCCCTACGGATCTTGCAGGACTGCAGAAGATCATTGAGGCAAGGAAAAGACTGGAGGACCTGGAAAGAGGCAGAGTTACACTGCATATTTCCTTTGATTGAGGATACCATATAATTAAGAATTGAGAGGATGGAACATTTATGGAAATGAACATGGCAAAATTCAGCGAGAAACTGGCAGAACTTATCGAGCTGGCGAAGAAGAAGAAAAACGTACTGGAATACCAGGAGATCAATGACTTTTTCAAGGATTTTCCTCTGGATCCGGAACATATGGACAAGGTTTTTGATTATCTGGAAGCAAATGGGGTGGATGTACTCCGGATGCAGGATAATGATGATCTGCTTATGAGCGACGAAGAAGAAATGAACCTCAGTGAGGAGGACGAGGTAGATATGGAAAATATCGACCTGTCCGTACCAGAAGGGGTCAGCATTGAAGATCCGGTCCGTATGTATCTGAAAGAGATCGGAAAAGTTCCACTTCTCACCGCTGAGGAAGAGATCAGCCTGGCAAAAAGAATGGAAAACGGAGATGAAAGCGCAAAAAAACGTCTGGCAGAAGCAAACCTTCGTCTGGTAGTCAGCATTGCGAAAAGATATGTGGGAAGAGGCATGCTCTTCCTGGACCTGATCCAGGAAGGAAACCTGGGTCTGATCAAAGCTGTAGAAAAATTTGATTACCGGAAGGGATACAAGTTCTCTACCTATGCTACCTGGTGGATCCGTCAGGCGATCACCAGAGCCATTGCCGACCAGGCAAGGACTATCCGTATTCCTGTCCATATGGTGGAGACGATCAATAAACTGATCCGTGTGTCCAGACAGCTTCTCCAGGAACTGGGAAGAGAACCTCAGCCGGAAGAGATCGCCAAAGAAATGAACATGTCTGTGGACCGTGTCAGAGAGATCCTGAAAATTTCTCAGGAGCCGGTTTCCCTGGAAACTCCTATCGGAGAGGAAGAGGACAGCCATCTGGGAGACTTTATCCAGGACGACAATGTACCGGTACCTGCAGATGCGGCGGCATTTACCTTGCTGAAAGAACAGCTGGTAGAGGTTCTTGGCACTCTTACAGAGAGAGAACAGAAGGTACTTCGTCTCCGCTTTGGTCTGGATGACGGAAGAGCCAGAACTCTGGAAGAAGTAGGTAAAGAATTTAATGTTACCAGAGAACGTATCCGTCAGATCGAGGCTAAGGCTCTGAGAAAGCTCCGCCACCCAAGCCGCAGCCGGAAACTGAAGGATTATCTGGATTAAGGAATGATCATGAGAGAGATACAGATATCCCGGCGGCTTAGCGCTGTGGCAGCCCTGGTAAGTCCGGGACAGGTACTGGCAGATGTAGGCTGCGACCACGGATATATTCCCATTTATTTAATACAAAAAGGACAGATCCCAAGAGCCATTGCCATGGATATCAACCAGGGGCCCCTTTTGCGGGCCAGGGAGCATATCCGGGAATGGGGATTGGAAGACTACATAGAAACCAGGCTTTCTGACGGTGTGGAGGCTTTAAAGCCAGGGGAAGCCCAGTGTCTGGTGATCGCAGGTATGGGCGGGCCTCTTATGGAGAAGATCCTTACCCAGGGAGAAAATGTAGTGAAAGATATGAAAGAACTGATCCTCCAGCCTCAGTCAGAAATCGGCCATTTCCGCCGGTTTCTGGCTGAAAATGGTTATGCGGTCATCAAAGAGGATATGGTGGAGGAAGAAGGAAAATACTATCCTATGATGAAAGCTGTTCAGGGACAGATGAAGTATACAAAAAAAGCAGAATATCTTTACGGAAAAGAGCTTCTGGAAACCCGGCACCCGGTGTTAAAAGAATTCCTGGAAAAAGAGGACCGGGAGACAAAAGAGCTTCTGGAAAAGCTTTCCCGTGTAGATACGCCTTCCGCAAAGAAGCGGAGCAAAGAGCTGGCCGCAGAGATCAAAGACAGAGAGGAGGCTCTTGCCTACTATGAAGTGTAAAGAAATCATAAAAAAGATAGAGGAAAAATATCCTGTTTCTTTTGCTGAAGAATGGGATAATCCGGGACTTCTTGTAGGAGATCCTGAGAAAGAGGTAAAAAAAGTTTTTCTTGCTCTGGACGTGACTGACGAGAGTCTGGAGGAAGCAGTGAAGACAGATGCAGATATGATCATTACCCATCATCCTCTGATCTTTTCCGGGATTAAAAAGGTGACTGAGGATAATTTTATCGGCCGCCGGATCATAGGATTGATAAAGAATGACATTCCTTATTACGCTATGCATACGAATTTTGATGTGCTGGGAATGGCAGATCTGAGCGCGGACTATCTGGAACTTACCCAGCGGGAGATCCTGGAAGTTACTTACGACCGGGAAGGAAAAAGAGAAGGTCTTGGCAGAGTTGGAAATCTCACCAAACCTGAGACACTGGAGGACTTCGGCAGATTTGTAAAGGAAAAACTCTCCCTTCCTTTTGTAAAGATCTACGGTGATCCAAATAAAATAGTTAAGAAGGCCGCTGTCTGCAATGGTTCCGGGAAAAGTCTCATGCCTGCCGTGCTCCAGGCAGGCGCTGATGTATATGTTACAGCAGATATGGATTATCACTCCTCTATAGACGCAGTGGCTCAGGGAGTATGCGTTATAGACGCCGGCCATTACGGCACAGAATACATTTTTATGGATTATATGGAAAAAGAATTAAGAGAAATGCTCCCGGAACTTGAAACTGTAAAAATGAAGGTACAGCATCCCTGTAAAGCAATATAAGTTTCTGACAGGAAAGGAGAGGCATGATGAAGGAAAAAATGATTTCCGTAAAGATCCTGGGAAAACAAAGAGAATATCCCTACGGCACCCCTTACAGTAAGATCGTGGAAGATTTTCAGGGAAGCACCAGATATCCCATTGTCCTGGTGATGAAGGATAAAAAGCTCTGTGAACTCCATAAAAAGCTGAAAAAAGACGGTGAGCTGGAATTTATCACTCTGGCAGATGAGATCGGTCATAAAACCTATAAAAGAAGTGCTTCCCTCCTTTTACTGAAAGCAGTATATCATGTAGGAGGACATGACAGGATACGGAAGGTGACCCTGCATTTTTCGGTGGGTTCCGGATATTACTATACCATTGACGGAGATGTGGAGATCACACCGGAATTTCTGGCACAGGTGAAAGCTTATATGCTGGAACTGGCGGAGCGAAAGATTCCTATTCGGAAAAGAAGTGTAGGTACAGGAGAGGCTATTGAGATCTTTCACCGCCACCATATGTATGACAAGGAAAAGCTTTTTCATTTCCGCCGGGGATCCCGGGTAAATATCTACAGTCTGGAAGATTTCGAAGATTATTTCTATGGCTATATGGTGAACCACACCGGTTATCTGAAATATTTTGAACTTTATCCCTATGATCAGGGACTGGTGCTCCAGCTTCCGGAAAGGGAGGATCCCCAGTCAGTACCTCCTTTTAAACCCTGGACAAAACTTTTTCAGGTCCAGAAAGAATCAGCAAGCTGGGGGGAGATGATAGGAGCAGTTACAGTTGGAGACCTGAATGAACAGATCAGTAAAAAGGGAGCCAATGAATTGATCCTTATCGCAGAGGCTCTCCAGGAGTCCAAGATCTCTCAGATCGCAGACAGGATCTCTAATGACAGGACCAGGAAATTTGTTATGATCGCAGGTCCATCCTCTTCGGGAAAGACTACTTTTTCCCACCGGCTTTCCATTCAGCTTTCCGCCCATGGACTGAAGCCTCACCCCATTGCTGTGGACAATTACTTTGTCAACCGGGAAGAGACGCCTCTGGACGAAGAAGGAAACTATAACTTTGAATGTCTGGAAGCCATTGACGTGAAGCAGTTTAATGAGGATATGACAGCTCTTCTCAGAGGAGAAGAAGTATCTATGCCTTCTTTCAATTTTAAAACAGGCCAGAGGGAATACAGAGGAGATCTGCTTCAGTTAGGCCCGGATGACGTACTGGTGATCGAAGGGATCCATTGTCTCAATGATAAGCTGAGTTTCAGCCTTCCTGCTGAGAGCAAATTCCGGATCTATATCAGTGCCCTTACCCAGCTGAACATTGATGAACATAACCGGATCCCTACCACAGACGGAAGACTGATCCGGCGGATCGTCCGGGACGCCAGGACCAGAGGGGCTTCTGCAAAGGCAACCATCGCCATGTGGAATTCTGTACGGCGGGGAGAAGAGGAGAACATTTTCCCATACCAGGAGTCTGCAGATGTGATGTTTAATTCCGCTCTGATCTATGAACTGGCAGTTTTAAAACTGTATGCAGAACCTCTGCTTTTTTCCATACAGCCTGGAGAACCGGAATATAATGAGGCAAAACGTCTGCTGAAATTTCTGGATTATTTTGTAGGAGTGCCCAGCGAGGCCATCCCTCATAACTCCATACTCCGGGAATTTGTAGGCGGAGGCTGCTTTGACGTATAAGCCAATATATCTGCCCGGCAGACATGAGTTTTGGACCCATGCCTGCCGGGCATTTTTCTGTATGAAATTAAAGCATTAGACGCAAAAAAGCTTCCTGGTTATAATTTTTCTGGACAAAAACAATCACAGGAAGGAGTGCTTTTCGGAAAAATTTTTCCGTTCTTTGCTATGAATGTGTTACTTAATAAAATAATAGAACCTGAAAATCAGATAAGGGAGGAACAGAAGGTCTTTTCCAACCAGGCTTTGAAAATTATGCTGGTCCCCCTTTTTATGGAACAGCTTTTAAGCGTGCTGGTAGGGGTAGCGGATACTTTTATGGTCAGTTATGCGGGAGAGGCGGCGGTATCCGGGGTGTCCCTGGTAAATATGTTTAATACGGTATTTTTGTTTTTATTTTCTGCCCTGGCCGCAGGAGGCTCTGTAGTGGTTAGCCAGTATATCGGCAGCAGAGAGAAAGAAAAAAGCAGTCTGTCCGCAGGTCAGCTTGTGATGATCTCCACTTTGTTTTCTCTTGTCCTTATGGCTGTGATCCTGCTTTTAAACCGCAGGTTACTAGGACTTTTATTCGGAGAAGTGGAAGGAGATGTTATGGAGGCCTGTGTTACCTATCTGAGGATCTCTGCTTACTCTTATCCGGCCATTGCTATATATAATGCAGGAGCGGCTATTTACAGAAGCATGGGAAAGACCAATGTTACCATGTACCTCTCTCTGGCTGCCAACGGGATCAATGTGGCGGGAAATGCTATAGGGGTATTTTTCCTCCATGCCGGAGTAGCGGGAGTGGCCTATCCTTCCCTGATATCCAGAAGTTTTTCAGGAGTTGTGATCATCATCCTGTGTTTCAAAAAGAGCAATGAAGTTTATCTGGTCTGGAGAAAGATCCTGTGCTGGAAAGGGAATATGATCCGGAAGATACTGGGGATCGCTGTGCCAAACGGCATAGAAAACGGTCTATTTCAGCTGATCAAAGTAGCTTTAAGCAGTATTACCGCCTTGTTCGGGACAGTACAGATCGCTGCCAACGGCGTAGCCCAGAGTTTTTGGTCTGTGGCAGCTCTTATGGGGACAGCACTGGGACTGGCCTTTATCACAGTTATCGGACAGTGTATGGGGGCAGGAGACCGGCAGGCGGCAGATTACTATATGAGAAAGCTTCTTCGGATCACTTTCCTGGCCTCTGTGGTGTGGAACGGACTGATCCTGTTAATATCCCCTCTGGTCCTTCAGGGATATGCCCTGTCTCCTCAGGCGAGAAAGCTGACCTTTGTGCTGATCCTGATCCACAATATTTTTAACGCTTTGTTTTATCCTCTTTCCGGAGCTCTTTCCAACGGTCTTCGGGCGGCGGGAGATGTAAAGTTTACTATGTACGTCAGTATTTTTTCAACTATTTTCTGCAGAGTCGTCTTTTCTGTGATCTTCGGTATCTGGATGGATCTGGGAGTTATCAGCGTAGCCTTTGCCATGTGCCTGGACTGGGGAGTGCGGGCTTTACTGTTCTGGATCCGGTTCAAAAAGGGAAAATGGAAGGAATTCCGGGTGATCGGCTGAAGATAAAAATGCTCCCATGGCTCCTTGCTTTATGGAATACCGGCCGATGAACGGCAGTATCATGGGCGGCCGCCAAATGAACATAAATGCTCGCTTGGCTCTCCACTTTATGGTATACTCGACTAGAAGAGGAGAGAAGAGGAGGCATGAGCGATGAAGACCATACTGATCGTGGAAGATGAAAAGGATATCGCAGAGATGCTATCGGTATTTCTGGAAAACGAGGGTTACCGGACAGTGACGGCAGGAGACGGCCTGGAGGGGCTGGGCCTTTTTGCCAGGGAAAGGGCGGATCTGGTGATCCTGGATGTTCTGCTGCCTAAGCTGGACGGCTTTTCTCTTTGTAAAAAGATCCGGGAAAAGTCAGATGTGCCGGTGATCATGCTGACGGCTCTTTCCGATGAGGACAGTCAGCTCAAAGGCTATGACCTGATGATCGACGAATATGTGACCAAGCCCTTTTCCATAGGGGTTTTTCTGAAAAAAGTGGCGGCTGTGCTTCGGAGAAGAGAAGAGCCCCGGATGGAGCTTTTGTCCTGGGGAGATATTTTCATGGACAGGAAAAGCCATACAGTAAAGGTAAAGGACCGGGAGGTCTATCTCACAGGAAGAGAATTTGAACTGCTGGGCCTTTTTCTTTCGGATCCTCACCGGATCATGACGAAGGAATATATTATGGAAAAACTGTGGAAATACGATTATGACTGTGAGGACGCCATTATCTATACCCACATTAAAAATATCCGGAAAAAATTAGGAGAAGATGTGATCAGAAATATACGAGGGGTGGGATATAAGCTTGCTTAAAAGGATCCAGGAAAGCTTTTCACTGAAGATATTTTTTATCACCTGGGCTGTCCTGATCTTTTCCAACCTTCTGGTACTGGTGGGAGTATATGCTTTTATGCCCCAGATCTATACCATAAGCTACAATGAGAGTATCCATGCCTGTATGGAAGAGATGGAAGAGAACCTGCCCCGGATCCGCCGGGAGGAATCGGGAGATTTCTTTAATGAACTGTGTGAAAAATATCAGATAAAGCTGGATATTTATGATACTTACACCTATAAAAGACCAGAGATTCCCGGGATTGACAAAAATTATCTCTGTCAGATACCGGAAAGTTATAGTTCTGCACAGGAAGGAGCAATCGTCAGCCAGTACAGCTATGGTCCGGACAATGAACGTGCTGTAGCCATGAACGGAGAAAAAATTGAATACAGTATCCTTAGTCTGTCTTTTTCGGACTGCGGACCCTATGATTTCGCCCTGATCCCGCCCAGAGAGAACAAAGTGAATATTTTTCTTTCTGATCTGAAAAGGATCCTGCCTTATCTTACATCGGTTATCTTTCTCCTGGCTTTTGCCATGGGAGCTGTCTATACCCGGTATATTACCGGGCCGGTGCTGCGGATCAGCCGGGCGGCTAAAGCCATGTCCCGTATGGACTGGAAAAATTCCCGCCTGTCTTTCAGAAGAAAAGATGAGATCGGTTCCCTGGCCCGAAGTATTGACAGCACTTCTCATACCCTGGAACAGGTCCTTTCCCAGAGAGATGAGGCGAATGAAATGCTTCGCAGAGAGCTGGAAAAACAGAAAAAGCTGGATCAGGAACAGCAGGAATTTTTTGCAGCGGCTTCCCATGAACTAAAGACTCCGGTAACAGTGCTGAAAGGGCAGCTTACAGGTATGTTGTATCAGGTAGGCGCCTATCAGGACCGGGACTTATATCTGAAAAAATCCCTGAAGACCGTGGAAGAAATGGAGTCCCGGATCCTGAAGATCCTGGAGGTATCCCGTATGGAAAGAGCAGACCGGAAAGCGGAGATCCGCAAGCTGGAACTTTCTAAGATCCTCCGGGAGAGTTATGAGCCTTATGAAGATCTTATAGAGGACAAAGGGCTGAGGCTCCAGGTCTCCTTGCCGGACTCCTTTAAGGTCCTGGGGGATCCAAAACTTTTAAAAAGCGCCCTGGAGAATATCCTGGAAAATGCCGTGAAATATTCTCCTCCGGGAGAAGAGATCCGGATTTCTGCCTGGAAAGAACAGGAAGATCCGGAGTATTGCCGGCTTGCGGTGGAAAATACCGGGGTGTGGATCCCAAAAGAAAAGATTCCCCGGCTGTTTCAGGCTTTTTACCGGGTAGAAGGATCCAGAAATAAAGAGACCGGAGGATCCGGTCTGGGGCTGTATCTGGTAAAGAGGGCTTTAGAGCTTCAGAAAATCCCGTATAAGGCAGAAAATACAGAAGACGGTTTCTGTATCTGCCTGCGGTTGAAAAGAAATTTTACGGAAATAGGAGGAATATCAGAATGTACCAATGGATCATCGTGATCATTTTTGTATTTTGCCTGTGGAAAATGCCGGAAATTGTAAAAAGATGGCGGGAAACAGGAAAAATATCGGATCTGCTGAAAATGATCGTAACCGTCTGCCTGGGGATCGCAGCAATCCTGGCCCTGTCCTTTTAATCAGCGGCAAGGAAGAAAATGACACATAGAAGATATCTGAGGATGTGGCATCTTCAGATAAACTTCAGACAAAATACAGATAGAATCCAGATTAGAATGCTATTCTTTTTCTATAGGACAGCTATAGAAGAGAATGGCATTTTTGTTTTATGCAGGAGGTGACAGTTATGTTTTTGTTCAGAGAGATTTTCCGTAATATCTGCCGAAGAAAGGGCTTCAGTCTGCTGACAGCGGCGGCAGGGGCTTTCCTCTTTCTTTTTCTGGGAATCTATATGGGAAATCTGGAAAATATCCGGAATGCTCTGGAGACCCTTGGAGAGAAGCTTCCTGTATCGGTAAAGATCACTAATGACAACGGCAGCGAAGATATTGGTCTGGAGATCAGGGCGGCACAGTTTGATGCTTTTGCAGAAAGTGGGATCAGAGATCTGGTTTATACTGCCCAGGCCGGGGGAAACCGGGAAGAAAAGGCAGAAGCGGGACTTGTACTGGAATGCGATACCACCATAAAAGCCGCCAATTCTCTGGCTGCTTTCGCCGGTCTTGAGGAAGAGGACTTTTCTTTTGCCAAAGACTTTGATATCAGCTATCTTGCCGGCAGGGAGCCCTGTTGTACCGTGGATGAACAGTATGGAAAACTTTACGGCATAGAGCCTGGAGACAGTCTGGAACTGTCTCTTTGCCAGATCAAATATAAGAGCGACGACGGTTCCTTTCAGTTTCTGCCTCTGGGAAGGGCCAGCCTGAAAGTGATCGGTACTTACAGAAATTCCGGACAGCTTTCAGAAGTTTTGCTTTCTGCAGACTGGCTGCGCCGGTACACGCAGGAACAGGGAAAAGAATTTTACTATGATTCGGCAAGAGGCGTTCTGGCAGACAGCGGAAATCTCAATAGATTTAAAAAGAAAATGGAAAACAGTGCATTTGGCGAAGTAAATCCGGAGGGCACCGGGGGAAAAAGGGGCTCCTGCCTGATGGTCCAGGATCAGGTATTTATCGAAACTGCCGGAAGGCTCCAGGATAATCTTCGTCTGTATGAGAGATTTCAGGGCCCTTTTTTCCTGCTTGTATACGGGATCAGCGCCCTCCTTCCGTTTCTCCTTCTCCGTTATCGGAGAAAGGAAGCTGCAGTTGCCTTGTCTCTAGGACGGTCACGGCGGCTTACGGGAGGAGCTTTATTTACGGAAAATCTCCTTCTGGAACTGACCGGCTGTATGGTAAGCCTGCCGCTCCTGCTGGTCCGGACAGGAATTTCACCAATAGAGACGGCCCGGATCATGGGGATATATGCCGCCTGTCTCTGTCTGGGAACCGTTACGGCTCTGGCGGGAATTTTAAAGTTTGATGTGATGAAACTTTTGACAAAGATTGATTAAGGATAGATCCGGAGGAATGTTATGAGAAGACTGACAGCAGAAAATGTTACTTATATTTATCAGGGAAAGTATCAGAAGGTGGAAGCTCTGAAAGAAGTTTCCTGTACCTTTGAAGAGGGAAAGCTTTATGCGGTCATCGGTCAGTCCGGCAGTGGAAAATCCACTTTATTATCTATCCTGGCAGGCCTTGGAAAGCCTGTCCGGGGCAGAGTGCTGGCAGATGGGGAGGATATCAGCCAGATAGGATATGAGCGTCACAGAAGGAAAAATGTTTCTGTGATCTATCAGGCATTCTGCCTTTTTCCTGCTCTGACGGTACTGGAAAATGTCATGTATCCTATGGAGATCACAGGAAAGAAGAAAAAAGTAGCCAGGGAAAAAGGAGAGGAGCTGCTGAAAAAAGTAGGCCTGGCAGAGAACCTGTACCGGAAATTTCCTGCTATGCTTAGCGGCGGAGAACAGCAGCGGGTGGCTATTGCCAGAGCTCTTGCTTCAGAAGCCAGGACAATCCTGGCTGATGAGCCTACAGGAAATTTAGATTCGGAAAATGGGAAAATAGTCCTGGATATTCTGAAAGATCTGGTACGTCGGGAAAACTACTGTGTGGTGATCGTAACCCATGATCTGGACATTGCCGCCCAGGCAGATGTGGTGTATGTCATGAAAGACGGCAGACTTACGGAGAGAAGAGGTGAAAAGCCATGAAAAACAGTATCCGGCAGATGCTGCGCACGCCTTTTAAACTTCTGTTGTTCTTTCTTTTTCTGGGGGCTTCTGCAGTCCTTCTCACCCTGGGCCTGAGACTCTGGCTGGAAACAGGGGAAAAGATACGCCAGGCAGAGGAGACCTTTACCACCATCGGTATGGTCCGGCAGAAGGAAAATCTTATGGAAGCCGTTCCTTCATGGGATGCTGGAACAAAGAGTTATACATATTTTGATCATCCTGTTTATGAAGAGATCCTTCCGGAGAGTATACTGGATTTTGACGATGCAGATTATCTGGCAGGACCGGAGAAACGGCCGGTTTACGGTTCCTGGATGCCGGATTCTTCTCTGGCCTGGGACGAGAGTATGGCTATGCTGGGGATTTTTATAGCGGAGATTTCTCCTGTGGAGGACTGCGTACCTTCCCAGCCGGTCCAGGTGGACATCCGGCGGGTATTGTACGGTGATGCCAGGGGCAGTACCCAGTGCTGGTTCTGCGACCATAACAATCCGGATCCGCCGTCTATGGAGAAAGGAAAGACATATATCGCCGCTTTACGGCCCGCTGGAAGCAGCCATCCGGACAGAAAAGAGGTGGCTGTCGAATGTATACCATATGGCACCGGCCCGGCTACATCCCAATGCACCGAGACAGGGGAAAGGATATCGGGGAAATTTGCGGATCTGGAAGAGAAGGCAGGGGAAAGCAATGAAATGTGGGAGGAAGTGACCGACGGCTTTTATGAAACCGGAAGGGGCGTTTACTGGCTGAATACTATCGAAGCCATTGAAAAATTTTACAAGACGTCCTTTGTACTGCCGGTAAACTCCCTGGGGCTTCTTCCAAGCTTCCACAATAAGGAGAGTGTAGTCCTGGAAGGACGGGAGATTTCCCAGGAGGAGTTTGAGAAGGGAAAGAACGTCTGTATGATTTCTCAATCCTTTGCTCAGAGAAACAGCCTCGGGATAGGAGACGAGCTTCCTTTATCTTTGTATTTCACCGATTATGGAGATGCGCCGGGCTATCTGTGGCTGATGCGTGATTTTGGCCTTCTGAACGCCCAGGGTGAAGTGTATCCCGCCTTTTGGGAGGCAGATTATGAGATCGTAGGATTTTATCAGTATACGCCTTCGGGAGAGAAAGATATAAACGCTGTAGAGCTTACAGAGGATATGATCCTGATACCGGCAAAATCTGTGGAGGCTTCTGATGAAAACAATATTGTCAAATACGGACCTATGCAGACGGGGACCACATCCTTTCAGATCCCAAACGGGTCGTCTGCTGATTTTCTGGAGGATTTTCAAAAAACAGAGAACAGTGATTTCCTGGAAATCCAGTTTGATGATAACGGATACGAACAGGTGCGAAGAGAACTGGAGGCTGCTGGAAATACGGCTGCACTTCTGGCTGTGACCGGGCTTCTTTGTGCTGCCGGGATCCTTCTGCTTCTGGTATATTTCTTTATTGTGAAGCAGAAAAGACGCACGGCTATCGAAAGATCCCTGGGAATGACCAGGAACCGGTGCCGCAAGTCTCTTCTTGGAAGTATGCTGATATTTACCCTTTTTGCTGCTCTGACCGGCAGTTTTATCAGTATGGGGCTGTACGCCGGGGTAAAGGATGGACTGGACCAGGAGGAGACACAGGGATACAGCATGAAATACAGTACCTGGCAGGAACAGGAGCCTTCCCAGGAAGATCTGGAGACTCTGGAACAGCAGGATCTGAAAACGGGAAATCTGGTGTATATAGGAGTCCCCCTGTTCCTTCTGGCGGGTATGCTGGGCTTGTCCTGGATCTTTATGGAAAGGAATCTGAAGACTCCACCTATGGAAATGCTGAGTATGCGGGAGTAATACATGAAAATAAATTTGCTGTATTTCACTTCATACTGGATAAAGAATATAGTGAAAAATATCTGTATATCTTATGGAAAAAGGTTCAGAAGAAGTAAAAATCTCTTGATGATGGAAAATACTGAAGGGAAACTTCCCGTTCCCACCTCTGGCACAGCTTCAAAATTATATCTATAGCGGCGTGACGAATGACAACCTTGCAAAAGGCATTGAATGTGTACTGGATATACACCTTGTAGGCTTCATCTTCGGTCATGAAAATACCCCCACTCTGATAATAGTGCGGGGCGGCAGCACTCCTTGCTGCCGCCCCTGACTGCCTATCAGCAAAAGCGGGCGCCGTTGACTGGCTCGGCTGGCCTTGCTATTTATTGAATATCTTTTACTTTCATTTTATCAATTTCAGATTTTTCATATTTTGCGGATTTAAAATATCCTATGAACCACACGATAATAATTGCTACTACACAGATAATTCCTGTGATAACGTACTCTGTCGTTTTCTCCATAAAGCTTATTGTAATAAATAGCGCAGTCATGACAATCGGAATAACGGCCCCTAAAACTTTCTTTTTTCGTACTCCACAATAAAATTGCACTGCCAATATAGCAAATGTTATAAATAAACTAATCAACGCTTTCATATCCGATTCTCCTTACATGTGCTTACATATCCTGTGCTTTCATTTTATCAATTTCCTTTTTCTTGGCTGTCTGATGTCCCTGAATCCAAAACAGGAAAAAGATAAGCGTCGGGAAAATAATTATTTTCCAATCTTCTCCAAAAATGATTTTGCCATTGAAAAACAGAAATACCAGCACACCAATCCATAAAAGAGGAATGATACCTCCTAAATACCAAAATTTAGGGCTTCTATAACACAACCAAATGTGAATTATAATAACAATGAGTGCGGCAATTAACGTCATAACTGTATTCATGATTTTTTCTCCTTTTCCTGTTTATATTTTTCGATAATTATTTTTGCGGTTTCTAAATCAATTCGTGAATCAACCGCCAACCCTTTGATAAATGTTGAAAACGGCTCTTCCTCCTTTTGGTCGCTCAATTCGATTTTTTGAATGAGCTTATCCAGTCTAAGCCGGACCGTCGGATAAGAAACTTCGTACAAACGCGCAATTTCTTTCAGTGAACCTGATTTCAATACAAAGTTCTTTAGAAAGGCTGCGTCCTCTGGCTCTAATGCAAGTATCCATTGAGGGATTTTATCTATCTCCAAATCAATTCTCCTTTCTTATTGATTTTAATTATATTCAATATAACATAAATAAAATTAAAGTCAATAGAAAAATAGACTTTAAAAATAGTGATGGATGACATAAATCTTTGCTATTGTGTTACTTTATGGTACATGAGCATTAAGCCCGGAAATCATGCAGGGCCTTTTAAGAGATAAGCTGACCAGTAAAGGCTTTGATGCATTTATCTATGAAAGTCCGGAGAGCCGCAACTTTACTCTAAATGTACCTACGAACCGTTTCCTCAATAAAATACTGTTACATAGACAAGAACAGAAGATTACGATTGTAGATAAGGGGAAAAAGCGCTATAATAATCTCCGAATTACAGAGGGACCTACAGGCCCCGGATAGGAGAGATCATGAATTACGAAGAAGCAAGAGTATATTTGGAGGAAGCCTCTAAATACGGAAGTGTGCTTGGCTTAGACAATATGCGCCATCTGATGGAGCGTCTGGGAAATCCCCAGGACAGCCTGAAGTTTATCCATATTTCAGGAACCAACGGAAAGGGTTCTGTCCTGGCCTATCTTTCAACCATACTGACAGAGGCGGGATACCGGGTAGGAAGATATATTTCACCTACGTTGTTTTCTTACAGGGAGCGTATACAGGTAAACGGAGAACGGATCGGAAAAGAAGCTCTGGCGAAACACGTTACGGCCATTGCAGAAGCCATCAGGGATATGGAGGAACATCACCTTACAAACCCCACGCCTTTTGAAATAGAAACCGCCCTTTCTTTTCTGTATTTTCAGAAGCAAAAATGTGATCTGGTGGTCCTGGAGACAGGTCTTGGCGGAGCCCTGGACGCCACCAATATCATTAAGACGCCGGTAATGGAAGTGATCGCTCCCATCAGTATGGATCACATGGCCTTTCTGGGAGATACTCTGGAGGAGATCGCAGCGCAGAAGGCCGGGATCATCAAGCCGCATACAAAGGCGGTATCCGCCCCTCAGGAAGCCGGAGCCGGGAAAGTTCTGGAAGAAAAGGCGAAGGAACAGGGAGCTTCCCTGGAATTCCTGGAAATGGAAGAGGTGAAGGATATCCATTACGGATATGAAAAACAGCGTTTTACCTGGAGAGATTTTGAACAGGTAGAGATTTCTCTGGCAGGAAGCTATCAGATCACAAACGCCGCTCTTGCCCTTCAGGCTGTGACGGTTCTTAAAACTCTTGGATATACAATTTCCCGTGAAAATATTTATGCAGGTTTTCGGAAGGCTCATTGGAGAGGGCGTTTTACTTTGATCTCCAAAGAGCCGGCAGTGATCATGGACGGAGCCCATAATCCGGGAGCGGCCAGAGAATTGGAGCATTCACTGAAGCTTTATTTTCCCCGCCGCCATATCCGGTATATTTTCGGTATATTCCGGGATAAGGATTATAAACAGGTTATCCAGATCACAGCGCCTCTGGCAGACCATATCATAACAGTGCAGACACCGGATAATCCCAGAGCCCTTCCGGCAGAAGAGTTAAAGGAAGCAGTAGCCTGTGTAAACCCCTCTGTGGAAGCGGCAGAAAGTATTGAACAGGCAGTGGAGAAGACTCTGGAAGAAGCAAAACCGGAAGATGTGGTGATCATTTTCGGTTCTCTTTCCTTCTTAGGAGAGGCAGAAAGGAATGTGAAGAAATGGAAAGAAAAACAGGACGGATCGCAGTGATCTCCGATACCCACGGACTTTTGCGGCCGGAAGTGACCGAGATTTTAAAGACCTGCGGCGCAGTTGTTCATGGAGGAGATATTAATTCTCCCGGGATCCTGGAAGAAATCCGCAGGATCAATCCTTCCCTGTATGTGGTCCGGGGGAATAATGACAGGGAATGGGCCGAAAAACTGCCCAAAGAGCTTTCTTTTTCTCTTTTTGGCAGGAGCTTTTATATGGTCCACAACAAAAAACATATTCCCAAAGATCTGGAAAAAAAAGATTTTGTGATCTACGGACATTCCCATAAATACGAATCCTATGTACAGGAAGGCGTCCAGTATCTGAACCCGGGAAGCTGCGGCCCCAGAAGATTCAACCAGCCGGTGACTATGGCAGTGCTGACTATAGAGACAGAAGGTTTCCATATAGAAAAGTTGGACATTCTTCCCAGAGTGGGGCAGGAAAAAGTGCCGGAACTTTCCCAGAAGGATATGGAAAAGCTGATAAAGGGAATCTTAAAAGAGCTGGAAAAGGGAACCACCGTGGCTTCCATGGCAAAAAAATTTCAGGTTTCAAAAGAGTTTGCGGAACAGGTGTGCAGGATCTGTGTGACTCATCCGGGAGTGACCGCTTGCGGGATCATGGATAAGATGGAAGTAAATAAGATCGTATCAAAAAGCGGCAAAAACAGTTAGGAGGAATTTACGATACCGTATATCTCCAGAGGATCATGAAATATGTAAAAATCAAGTATCAAAAACGATTTTTACTGGACAAAGCGAAAAACGTTTACCATAATTATTTTATGTAAATCAGAAAGAGTTAGAAACACTACATCAGCAATGCTTATACAGAAAAATGAGAGTATTGATATAATTTGGGGCAATCATTCTATGAAAAAACATCTCTATGTGATCGGCGGCACTATGGGAGCCGGAAAGACTACGGTCTGCAATATCTTAAAGAAAAAATTGAAAAACAGCGTTTTCCTGGACGGAGACTGGTGCTGGGACATGGAACCTTTTTGGGTGACGGAAGAGACTAAGGCAATGGTAATGGATAACATTACCCATGTGCTGAATAATTTTCTTGCCTGTTCGGTCTACGATCATGTGATCTTCTGCTGGGTCCTTCATGAACAGGAGATCCTGGACACGCTTCTGTCCAGACTGGACTGCCGGAATGCAGAAGTCCATCTGTATTCCCTGCTTCTTGATGAGAAAAGTCTGGAAGAGAGACTGAAAAAAGATATCCGCCAGGGACTTCGTCAAAAAGATGTATTGGAGCGGAGTATCCGGCGGCTTCCTCTGTGCGAAAAACTACATACGGAGAAAATCTATGTTTCCGGACAGACTCCGGAGGAAACAGCGGCCGCAATACTGAGGGCCGCAGGTATAAAAAATGATTATGAGAAAGAAAAGAGCGCAGATATGGAAAGAGAAACAGGAAAAATCAACGAAAAGAAAACCGCTGTTTCCGAAGACCTGGAAAGTCTGAAAAAAGAGCTGGAGGCTTACCGGAAAATGCACAGAGGCGTCAGGCAGGAGTATGAGTCCATTGTACGGCAGATGGAAAAACAGAAAGAAGCCGGAAGGACCAAGTCCGCCACCTACCGCCAGCTTATGGGACGGAAACTGACCTACGGCACTATGCTGGATCTATACAAATTATACGATCTGGAGGACTGATTTTATGATATTACCGCCAAGACTGAGACCGGGAGACAAGATGGCTGTCTTTTCTCCCTCTTCACCTGCTACCGTAACGGCTAAGAAAAGATACCAGAGAGGAAAGTCCTATTTAGAGAAAAAGGGATTCGTCTTCCAGGAAGGGATCCTTACGGGAAAACAGGATTTTTACCGTTCCGGTTCTATTGTACAGAGGACAGAAGAGCTGAACCGGCTGATCCATGATGACTCGGTAAAGTGCATTATGGCGGCTATCGGCGGAATGAATTCCAATTCTCTGCTGCCGTATATTGATTATGAGTATCTGGCGAAACACCCAAAGATCATCATCGGCTATTCTGATGTGACGGCCCTGCTTTTAGGAATTTATGCCAGGACAGGACTGGTGACCTTTTACGGTCTGGTAGCAGCCGCGTCTTTTGGGGAGCTGCCTCCCTTTGTAGACCTTACCTGGCAGTATTTCCAGGATATCTGTATGGGAAATGCAGAGATACCCTGGGAATTTCCTATGCCAGAGAGTTCTGGACAGACGAATTTATTCCCTGGGACACTCAGGACAGAGGAAAAGAAAAATATAAAAATCAGATGATAACCGTATCTTCCGGAAAAGTCTCGGGAAGGCTCATAGGCGGCAATCTAAATACGATGGAAGGTTTCTGGGGCAGTCCCTATATGCCGGAAATAGAAGAAGGAGATATTCTTTTTATCGAGGACTCACTGAAAGACGCAGCTACGGTGGAAAGATCCTTTTCTCTTCTGAAAGTAAATGGGGTTTTCGATAAAGCAGGAGGGATCCTGTTGGGCAAACACGAGAAGTTCGATGACTGCCAGACAGGGAGAAAGCCATATCAGATCCTTCAGGAGGTACTGGGAGACTGTCCTATCCCTGTCCTGGCAGAATTTGACTGCTGCCACACCCATCCTATGCTGACCATGCCTTTGGGATGCAGGGTGGAGCTGGATGCGGACAGGCAGAAAGTAACGCTGTTGGAAAATCCTGTTTTATAAGAAGCAGCGTTTTTATCGGGAACAGCTTTCCAGTTGGAACGCAGGCCTGAAATGAGGAATATACCCGCTGCTTGCAGAAACGGATTGGAGAGGGGGAAATTAAATGGCTGCGGTGAAAGCAATTTCTCTTACAAAAGAGTATGGAGATGGAGAAAGTTATATTAAAGCAGTGGACAATGTATCGCTTACCATTAGGAAAGAAGAATTTGCAGCAGTTGTAGGAGCTTCGGGAAGCGGAAAGACCACATTATTAAATTTGATCGGAGGTCTGGAGTATCCTACCCATGGAGTGGTTTATGTAGATGATGTGGATATTACCCAATTATCTGCAGAGGAGCAGACTTGTTTTCGACGGCAGCATATTGGTTTTATTTTTCAGAAATATAATCTGATCCCTGCCATGAATATATTTGAGAATATTGTCCTTCCTGCAAAACTGATGGATCGGAAAATCGATAAAGAAGAAGTTTTCCGGCTGGCAGAGGATCTGGAAATCCAGGATAAACTTTTTCAAACGCCGGATACCCTGTCCGGCGGGCAGCAGCAGAGAGCAGCTATTGCCAGGGCAATTTTTACCCGTCCTGCAATTCTTTTAGGAGATGAGTTAACTGGTAATCTGGATTCCAAAACCAGAGCCTCTGTGATGAAACTTTTAAAAGAGACCTGCAGAAAGTACAGGCAGACCTTACTGATCGTCACTCATGATAAAACAGTTGCCGCCATGGCTGACCGGATTATCTCCATGAAAGACGGAAGGATTGTGGAAAATGAAAAAGTATAATTATGATCGGACCGCACAGCAGGTGCTTCTGGATTCTTATAGGAAACAAAATAGAGGTAAGAACCGTCTCTTGTTCCTGGCAGTTACCCTTACTGTAAGTGTGATCTTTTGTATTTTAAGTTTTGCCTATGGAAAGATACAGACCGATATTCAAAAAAACATCCGGGCAGACGGAATGGCTGTATCTGTATATATAGAAAATGGAACAGAAGAAATGGCAGAGCAGTTAAAATCCCTGCCCTACATAGCCAAAACCGGAAAGGAAAAATTTGCCGGAAAATTATTGGATCAAAATATAAAATACTGCGACTGCGTGGCAGCAGACGAAACCGGATTTCAGGAAATGCTCTCTCCGGCATATACACAGATTGTGGGAAGCTATCCCGAACAGGAAAATGATATTATGCTTTCTGCCAAAACATTGGAGTATTTGGGAATTTCAGAACCACAGATCGGAATGGAATTAGATCTGGACTTTTACTGGAATGATATTTTCCGCAGTGATGGGACCGGAGAGCAGGCATTCCATCTTTCCGGCTATTTTACTGATTACCAGAATGCATCGGCGGCTTCCTCCATTGCATTTTTGTCAGAAAAGAAACTGACAGAAAATGGGATCAACTGGGACTCCTGCAGAGTACTGCTGGATACCCGGAGTCATGGGCTTAGCGGTATTCAGATAGAAAACAAGTTAAAAGAAGATGTCCGCTTAACAGAAGATCAAAGAATTGTAAGTACAGACTCTGCTTTTTACCGGGCAGTAGAAGGTATGATGGGAAGCTTGGGATTTGCAGTTGTATTTTCCTTTCTGATCCTGCTGTGTATGTTTTTATGTGTCTATAATATTTTAAATCTTTCATTGGCAGAAGACCTGCGGCAATACGGTCTTTTGGAAGTGATCGGAGTACAGCAAAAGCAGATTATCAAAGTGATGTTTCGGCAGATGTTAGAAATCGCTGCGAAAGGAAGTTTTACCGGAGGTATGGCAGGGGTTCTTGCAGTGTTGGTTATCCTGCCATTGGTGATCAAAAAGATGTATCTGGAACAGGCTTCGGAATTAGAAAGACTCTCTCTTTTTCACCCGGTTTTTCTTCTCATAGCTATGGTCCCGGCTGCTGTCACCATATGTTTGGCAGTTTTTTTCGTCAAAAGAAAGATCAGCCATCTAAGTCCTCTGGAATGTCTGAATTATGAGGAAATACCTTTAACAAAAGGTCAAGAAAAAGCTCATAAAATGAAGAGCCTTAAAAGCCACAGAAGACACCCGGAAATCTATTTGGCCAGAAAATATTTATTCCGAAGCAGAAAGGCTTTTTTCATTACAATTATCTCATTGACCATAGGGTGCGGAATAGCCCTTGCCTCTTCCGTGATAGTACGAGGCGTTGATATCCAGAACCGTTTTTTAAAAGAGCCGGATTTCCGGATCGGCATTACACAGGAAGCTTGCCAAACATTAATGGAAACATCTCCAGATACGGAAAACATGGTCTTTTTTTCAAAAGACCTGCTGGAAGATATAGAATGGACTGCCGGAAACAGTATGGGAAATGAATCCCAGCTTCTTGGATTTTACCCTATTATCGGGACAAACGGGAGAGAAAGTATTAAATTATTAAGCAACGGAGAAGAAGCGGCAACAGTAGTCCAGACGATCACTTCTGTGGAGAAGAAGAAACTCCAGGCATATATCCAAAAACAGGAGCAGAGGGCAGACTGGGAAACTTTTGAATATGAAAACGGTACATTTCTTCTCCATGACCATAGGTTGTCAGAAACTGTTGCAGAAAATGCTATGCAGCAAGTTGGAAAAGAAATAGAAGTTTACGATCTTGTTCCGGTTGGAACTGAAATGTCCGGACAGGTTCCGGAAACACTGGTAAATTGCGGATATCTGGACATTACAGAAGAACAATTTCCGGATCTAAATTTGTGTTGGGATGGAAGAAATACCAATATTCTCCTTGTTACAGAGGATACCTACGGGAAACTGGCAAAAAAATTAACGCCACAGACTTTTGCTGTCAGCTTCGATGTAGAAGGAAAGCAGGAAAATTCTATAAAGTCCCGGTTAAAAGATCTAATCCAGAAGAAAAATATGGAATTTCAGGCAGAGACAGGATATTCTGACAAATTAAATCTGCTGCAGGTAGAATGTAAATCAGATCTCCTTGTAAAAGAACAGAATTATATTCAGACAAGCCGGCTGCTATTGCTGGTGATCAGCGGCTGTTTGATCTTTATTGGAATCCTGAATTTTCTGAATGTAAGAGTAGCCGATATGATACTCAGGAAGAAGGACTGCTCTATTATGAGAAGTATAGGAATGACGAAGAAGCAGCTCCAGAAAATGTTTCTTGCGGAAGGCCTGCTCACCTGGCTGATGTTATTCACTTTTTTGACAACAATCGGCTCCATACTGATAAGGGGTGTCGGCTGGTTTATGAAAACGAAAATTTCCTATTTTGTATTCTACTACCCTATAAAAGAAATGGCCGGGATACTGCTGGTTTTGCTGGGAATCTGCATAACCATTCCAAGATTTCTTTATAAGCAGACTATTGAGCAGGATAAATAGTATAAGATATAAGCTGTTTATCAGGTGAAAGTACTTGGATAAGTTTTTATGATCCATACAGCAATATATCTGTATAATAGCGACCTTCTCTGACCTCTGTCACAAGGGTCCCCTGATATTTCTCCACCCGGGACTCTACATTTTTCATGCCGATTCCATAAGGGGGCTTCTGTCCGGCCCTGCAGGGGTTGTCCATGTGGAGGAGGAGATTCCCTTCCTGATAGATCAGAGACAGCCGGATCTCAGGAACCGGAGCGCCAGGCGCCAGAAAATCCATTGAGGAGGCTACAGCATTATCCAGGAGATTTCCAAATATGGTCACTGTATCGGAAAAATCCAGGAACACACAGTTTTCCGGTACAGTAAGCTGAGTCAGACAGCAGATATTTTTCTGTCTGGCTTCCTGGAGCTTCAGGTTCAGCACGGTATCCAGGCAGGGGTTCCCGGTCATTACAAAGTTTTCGTAATCCGTCAGTTCTTTCTGGGAAGTTTCCAGGTAGTTTTCCAGCTCCTGGCCTTTCCCCTGGGCATAGAGAGCAGCGGCAGTCCTCAGGTGGTTTCTCATATCGTGGCGGAGCCTGCGTATTTCTCCTGTGGTGTGAAGATATTCCCGGTAATATTTTTCCTGATATTCTAACTGCTGCCGGGTAAGAGCGGCCTCTCTGGCCTTTGCTCCATAGAGATAGAATCTTTTATACAGGGCAAAAAGGCAGTAATTTAATCCCAGAAGAAGGAGCATCAGACCCAGGTGAAGAAACATTTTCCGGTTATATCCTATAGAGGAAGAGACCACCAGAGGCAGAAAACCCAATGCGATCAGTAAAAGAGCACCGGAAATACCAAACAGGAATCCCCAGAGAGATGGAGGAAGAAAGATGTTTTCTTCAAAGCTGCCGCTAAGCTTCTGGCAGAGAAAAAGGATCAGCCAGAGGAAGATATGATAGAATAACTGAATCTGGTAAAAGGGCAGATAACGGTTCAGTCCATGATGCAGAAGATTGGTAAGGTCGTTCAGGCAAAACAGGTAGAAGACGGTCAGTGTGAAGAGGGAAAAGGCAAAGAAAAGCTTTTTCTGCCGGCTGCCGGAATAAGAGAGCAGGAGAAAAAGACAGAGGGGGACCTCTGCCATAGACAGCTCATAGAACCGGGAACCCTGGATAGAGATAAGATCAAACAGGATCAGCAGAAAAATTCCTGCCAGGAAAAGACCGCCCTGTATCCATTTCAGATACGGTCCCGGTTTTCCGAAGATACGGTTTAAGAGTGCGGTAAAAACACAAAGGGTTACTGCGTACAGAAAAATATCGAACATAAAGTTTAATGCTAAAGCTGCAAATTGAAAATTCATTGTCCCCATCTTCCTTTCAGATACTGCAGATGTTTTTCTTTTGCTTCTTTCCGGAAGCTTTTGCTTACGGGAATCTCCTCACCGTTTCTGAGAATAATGGATGTATCCCTGGAAGCCCGGATATATTCCGGATTCACCACATAGGATTTGTGACACTGGAAAAAACCTCCGGGGGAGAGCTGTTCTTTCAGCTTTTCCAGCTTTCCGTAGAAGGTATATTCTCCCACTACCGTATGGAGATGGATCTTCCGAAGGTCTCCTTCCAGGTACAGGATTTCACCCCAGGGGATCTCATAGAGGGTCTGCCGGATATGGAAGGTAAGCCGTTTGTCATGAAGCCGGAGAAATTCCATGGCTTCGCCCAGGACCTTAAAAAAAGCTTTTCTTTTCACTGGTTTGATCAGGAAGCGGAAGGGCAGTACCTGAAAAACTTCGTATACATATTCTTTGTAATCTGTCACAAAAACGATCAGGGCTTTCTGATCTCTCTTGCGGATCCGGGCGCAGGTCTGAATCCCGTCTATTCCCGGCAGGGAAATATCCATAAAATATAGAGAAAAATAGTCCTTTCCTTTTTCAATATATTCCAGCAGTTCCTCCCCGGAAGAAAAAATTTCCCATTCCAGGTCTGCCGGATATTCTTCCAGATAGCTTTCCAGAATAGACTGGGTTGTGATATCGTCTTCGCACACTGCAATTTTCATAAGTCATACCTCATATGCCATCTATTTCATATGTATCATTATATAAACAGCCGGAAAATTTCTCAACAGGATCTTGCCGTCAGTTCTGACAACTTTTCCTCCATTTCTTACAATTTGAAAATTCTCCTGATTTTTCTTTGTACACTGAAAGAAAAAAGGAGGCTTTTATTATATGGGAGCAAAAAAATCTATAGGAAAATGGACGCTGGCTGCCCTGGCGGCATATGAGCTTACACTGGCAGGTATTTCTCTCACGCCTGTGGCCGGAAAGGGCACTAGTTTCGGGGAACCGGCTATGTGGAGAAATCTGGTTCTTATCGCTGCCTTTTATCTGATCCCTCTTATCTTCTATTATCTTCATATAGAGGTTATGCGGTATATCCTGGCAGCAGTGGTGATCTTCTGGACTATTCCTATTCCTTTTTTCATACTGATATCCGGAGGGCTTTTCTTATACGCCAGGTTCCAGGGGGACTCTTTTACCTCCATGGTATATCTTATTGCTATGAGTATTGCCGGGGTAAGTCTGCTGCTTCAGATCCTCTGGTGTGTAAAGTGTCTGGGGAAAAGAAAAAAACGTGAATTCACATGAATTTAATAAAATTTTAATCATATCGCCCTTTTTCAGTGACATTTTTATTCTATAATAGGAAAGTCAATGGAAAGGGATGAGCAGTAAAAATGAGTAAAAATGTAAAACGAAGGAAAAAAAGGAAAAAGAAAAGATATCCCATACTGGAAATCGGGATTTTCCTGGTGTTGATCCTGATGGTAGGGATTTTGTTCCTGGTCCAGCGGAGCAATAAAGCAAGAGAAGAGGCTTTGGAAGCCAGTAGGATCCAGGCAGAAGCAGAAAAGGAAGAAAAAGAGAAAGAAGAAAAAACGGTGGATCTGTCTGATCTATACAGCACCAGTGCCATACTGATAGATCTGGATACCGGAGAAGTCCTGGCCAAAAGGAACCCCAGTCAGATCATATATCCGGCTTCCCTTACGAAAATGATGACGGTACTGGTCGCTCTGGAAAACATTGAAGATATCAGCGCTTCTGTAACTCTCAGTCCGGATATCTTCCCTCCATTATATGAAGAGGGAGCATCCATGGCAGGCTTTGAACCGGGAGAAACCGCCACTTATCAGGATCTCCTTTATGGCGCGCTTCTGCCTTCAGGCGGAGAGTGCTGTGCGGCTCTTGCACAGAATATCGCAGGTTCTGAGGAAGCTTTTGTTGAGAAAATGAATGAAAAAGCTGCAGATCTGGAATTGACCCATACCCATTTTACAAACACTACAGGACTGCAGGACGTTAACCACTACTCCAGTGTTGAAGATATAGCATGTATCCTTGAGGAAACTCTGAAAAATCAGACATTCCGTGAGATCTTTACTACAAAGACCTATAGTGTGGCGCCTACAAACCTGCACACCCAGGGCTTTACTTTCCACAGTTCTATGTTTGAGACTATGGAAGAAGCCGGGATACAGGATCCTTACATACAGGGAGGGAAGACTGGATTTACCTCAGACGCAGGCCTGTGTCTGGCAAGCCTGGGAGAGGTAAATGGAAAGTCTTATGTATTGGTTACTGCGCATGCAGATGGAAGTCATGATACAGATCCGTATCATATCTTAGACGCTGTATCTGTTTACGGACAGCTTGCAGAACTGACACAGCCGGACACCATCACTTCTGGAGGCGAGACAGAGTCTGAAGAATAAGATCTACACAGTAATCGGTTCCAAGACTGGTGTCCAGTGAAAGGTGATAGTTTGGAGAAAATCCCCAGGGCTGCCGGGTATAGTAGCGATAATTATCCCGGCGGCGCCTGTCTTCCAGACGGATTTCCTGTTCTGCTTCTTTTTGAGAAAGATTATTGGACTGCGCCAGCTTTTCAACTCTGTCTTTAAAGGAACTCCCTAAGAATACCCGAAGACAATGGGAATGATCTTTCAGGACAAAATCAGAACATCTGCCGATGATAACACAGTTTTCTTTTTCTGCCAGTTTTTGGATAGCCTGGGATTCTGCCTGGAAGATTTCATCTTTTGGCGCAGGGGTATCCGGAGAATAGGCATACATCTGATTGACCAGATCGTAAAGAAGACTGTTTGTCATTTTTTCTTCCCGGTCTTTAATAAATTTTCTGGAATAGCCGGTAGTTCCGGCGATCATCTCAATAATTTCCCCATCATAAAACTTATATCCCAGTTTCTCCGCCAGTTTTTGGCCGATCTCATGTCCGCCGCAGCCATATTGACGGCCGATAGCGATGGTCCAGTGGGCTTCCGGTTCCCGGAGACTTTCTTCCTCTTTTTTCCCTGATGATTCCGGATAGAGCATGGCAGGCAAAAAGGCAAGAAGCCGTCCGAAGAGTCTGGCAATAAATCCCACTAAAAGGGCTGCGATAATAGTACCTTCCCTAACACCCTGGAGCTTATGAAAAAAGAACAGAGACAGGACTCCGGCGATAATGGTCATAGAAGCGTCAAAAGCTACCTTTGTATTTCCGAAATTCGTCTTCCAGGTAAGGACAATAGCCCGGACAAAGGATTCTCCGGGAAGCATGACCACATCTGCCAGCACTTCCATATAGACTCCGAATCCCAGGATCACACAGCCGATGAGCAAAGAAATCAGTTTTACAGGATACAGTTCCGGATTCATGGCTCCTAACATAAAGGTTGTAAGATCGATAAAATAGCCAAAGATAATAGAGACCGGTATCTGTAAAAAATGTTCCAGTTTAAAATTCTTCCGCAGTATGAGAAGCTGCAGAAAGATCAGCAGAAGACTGAAAAATATAGTAAACTCTCCCAGGGTAAAAGGAAAATTCAGACTAAGCACATAGGGGATGGAAGAGATAGGCGAGGTTCCCAGATCTGCTTTTGTGATAAAGCTTACCCCGAAAGAGTTGATAAATAATCCCACAAGGAAAATAATATAGCGTTTAATTTTTTCTGTCATGTTTCTTTTCCTCCAATGTTTTCATGTTGTGATAAATTTTTTCAAAAGTTTTTAAAAAGCTTTCCTGTTCTTCCACGGAAATTCCGGAAAAAGCCTGGTCCTCCAGCTCTTCAAAACCTTTGTCCACGGCTTCCACCATCTCTTTTCCCCGGTCTGTCAGGAAAATATGCCAGGAACGCCGGTTCCCGTTCAGACTTTTTCTCTGAATCAGTCCTTTTTCCTCCATGCCGTTGAGGATGGTGGTAAGAGAAGCCGGTTCTATATGACAGGCTGCAGCGATCTCTTTTTGGGCAGCTCCGTCTTTTTCCCGTAGAAAATCCAGAACCTTTGGCTGGCCTAACGTTAATCCTGTATCTTTCAGTGAAAGAAATAATTTTTTCTGCAGGATCACGTGATTCGCCATCAGCATGTAATGATAAGAAAGACTCATACATGAAACTCCTTTCAAAATAGTTAGAATGCTAAATATTAGCAAACTAATGATATATCTTATAAGAAAAAATAAATTTTGTCAATGGAAAGGTTAAAATCCGGATATCCTATTGAAAAGAAAAGTTGTTCAGGTTATGCTATATAACAAAGAATTCGCGCAATGCATTTTATCAGAGGAGGAATCCATTTTATGAAAGATTTAAGTCTGACCCAGAAATTTTTTATCTGCACAGTAAATGAAAAAGGCAATTTTTCCAGCTATGATCAGGTGCCTGTGGCATGTCTCATTGCTGCGGGAGTCCTGGAAATGTATATGGCAAAATGTGTTTCCATAGAAAAAAAGAGACTGTCTATAACAGATAAACTGCCGGGATCCATGGAATATCTTAAGTCCTTATATGACATGATAGAACAGGAGAGTACCAATCGTGGAAAACCGGTAAAAGCTGAAAAAATCGTAGAAAAATATACAGGAGCTTTTACTGATAAAAAACTTCGGGAGCTTACAGATTCCATTGTTCAGTCTATGGATGAGGATACCCGTTCATCAGAAAAAACAGGAAAAGGCAAGTACAGACCAAAGAGGGAAGTCCTCTTTGATGTGGCAGATAACCTTCGCATAGAACTGCTGAGAAATGATCTGCCTTCAAAAGACGCTATTGTTTTCGCAGATCTTCTGGATCGGGCAGGACGACTGAAAGAATATCTCTCCAAATACGAACAGAAGGAACTGAAAAAACGTCTGACAGAGATCCGGAAAAACAAAGAAGAGTCTGCCGTTAAGAAAACCATACGGCAGATCGACGGACTGGTAGATACCCTGGTTTCTGCAGGGAGCATTTTTTCTGAAGTCTAATCCGTCGTATGTTTTAAATGCTAATTGCGAATAAGTGATATCCGCCACATAAAAATGCAAAACACCTGCGGTCAGTGAAAATGTCTGTGCAGCAGCTTCAACGACCGCAGGACACTTATCTATACTCACCGATCCGCTTCTAGGGCTTCTGCCTTTTCTGGATCGCTGCCCAATATTTTTATGCATATCTATAAATTCCCTTGTAACCTTTTCGGAGTGTTTCCTGTCTAACAGTTAAACAGACATACCAAATGTCTATGAGAAGGAGGCAGAAATGGATGAAAGATTAAACCTGGTCCGAAAGGCTGTCCGGAGAAAACCGGGAGCTTTTGAATTGTTGATGGAACAGGAAAAAGAGTATCTTTATAAAATGGCTTTTCTTTATTGCAGAGAAGAGCAGATGGCCCTGGATACAGTAGCAGAAACTGTTGCAAAAGCCTATGTTGGTATCAGCAAACTGCAAAAGCCGGAATATTTCCGGACCTGGCTGACCAGGATCCTGATCAATGAAGCTTTAAGAGCAAAGGAAAGATCCGGAAACTGGCTGCCCTGGGAGGCGGCCGAACTGCAAAAAGAGAATTCTATGGCTCCGGTCAGAGAATATTCCAGGGAAGAGATCATGGATCTGAGAAATGCATTGCAAAGACTCCCTGAAGGTTTTAGAAAGCTGGTCCTGATGAAATATTTTTATGAATTCTCTATTAAAGAAATTTCCCAGATTACAGGCAGCAGCGAGGGAGCGGTCCGGACACGTTTATGCAGAATACGAAAGTTACTGAAAAAAGATTTAGAAGGTCCGGACCGGCAGGAACCAGCGCCTATGTCCCGACCGCTGCCCGGGAAGACGAAATGAAGCGGAAAGGAAAAAAGGAAATGAAGAAAATCGAATTAGATTCTATAGCGATTCCCCAGGCCCTTGACTTGGCCGTGGAAAAAGGAATCCAAACGGGAAAAAAAGAGCTGCGGAAAAAGAAAAGGAAGAAAATCTTTTTCAGTACTTCTGCCGCCGCCGCAGTACTTCTTGTTTTTGCCGGATACTGCGGGGCCAACCCGGCGTTTGCCAAAGACCTTCCCCTGATAGGCGGGATTTTTCAGGAACTTCAGGATAAAAGCCGGGTTACCGGAGACTGGGCCCAGAATGGAGAAAATCTCAGTGAACCTTTGGAAACACCGGAAAAAAGCGAAGAAGAAATCCTTCAGGAAATGTATGAGAAATACGGGGATGAAGCCGGAAATATCCGTATCACTCCTGTAGAAGTATATTGTGACGGAACCAGCCTGTATCTGACCTTAAGACTGGAAAATGTGGAAGAAAAGGGTTTTGGAGAACTGCTGAAGCGAGGAGATACCGGAGAATATGCTGACATGCAGATAGACGGAAATCTTCGATATAAGGATATGGAGCAGAACTTTTCTGTCTGGATGACTGTGACGCAAAAGGACAGCCATGTGGTAGACGGCATGATCCAGATACCCTTTGATCAGCCTATAGAAGCCAAAGAAGACGGCAGTTTCCAGATGGAGATCCAGCTCCTGGCCTGGAACGATTCTTCCAGGACGGCTCAGCCGGAAGCATTTGCAGACATGCAGGACACCCGGTACTGTCTGATCGGTCAGCAGATATGGAATCTGGAAATTCCTGTTTCTATAGACGGGGCCAGAACTCAGAGATATACTGTAGAACAGACGGGAGAAAAGGGCTTTGGCCTGGAAAAAATCCTGGTAAGTCCTTATGACATCAAAGTAAAGCAGATCCGTCCTCAGATGGACAGCCAGGAAAAAGATACCTTTTATCTGGAGTGCCTGAAAAATCTGAAGGAAGTTACCGGTATTGACGGATATGCCGTTTATGAGGAGGATAAACACATGGGTCTGGAGATGCCTCTGGACAGTGTATTACTGGCTTTTGACCAGGATGGGGACCCCCTGGAATGGACGGATTCTTCCAGTATGGAAGGATATGATGTGTTCAGTACAAAGCAGAAAAAGATTACCAGGCTGTATCTGTATCAGCTTCCGGATTTCGGAGGATATACGGTAATGAAGGACCAGGAAAATGCCAGAAAGCTGGCTCTGTTCAGCTATGAGCTGGAAATCGGGGATGAGCCTTAAAAGGCGCCGGCATTTGAAGTGACAGCTTGAAAAAATTTTCATTCTGATATAGTATATTCTTTAGATGAATTTACGGAGGCGAATGAAAATGAACACAAAATTTAACCATGACAGCGCTCTGGCGTTGCTGAGAGAATATAATAAGGAGCCTTTTCATATCCTTCACGGACTTACAGTGGGAGCCTGTATGAAATGGTTTGCCGGGGAGCTGGGCTATGGTGAGGATCAGGATTTCTGGGAGGTCTGCGGGATCCTTCACGATATTGATTTTGAAATGTATCCGGAAGAACACTGTAAAAAAGCGGTAGAGCTTCTGGAAAATGCCGGGGCAGAGCCGGAAGTGATCCATGCAGTATGCAGCCACGGCTACGGAGAATGTTCCGATGTAAAGCCGGAGCATGAGATGGAAAAAGTGCTGTTTGCCTGTGACGAGCTTACCGGACTGATCGGAGCAGCAGTGAAAATGCGTCCTTCCAAGAGTGTTATGGATCTGGAAGTGAAAAGCCTGAAGAAAAAATTCAAGGATAAACGTTTTGCCGCAGGATGTTCCAGAGAGATCATCACAAAAGGAGCGGAACAGTTAGGCTGGAGCCTGGAAGAGCTGATGGAAAAGACCATTCTGGCTATGCGTTCCTGTGAAGAAAATATAAACTGTGAACTGGATAATCTGGGCTTATGAGTAATGTGCTGACCCAGACCATTGTATATGTGATTCTACTATTTGCCGGATATGGTTTTAAAAAGGCAGGTATCTTTAAGGTAGAGGATACGGATTTTCTGAAAAAAGTGATCCTTTATCTTACTATGCCTGCCATGGCGGTAAACGGGCTGAAGGATCTGGAACTTCAGCCCTCTTTTCTGTGGTGTTTTCTGGTAGGGTTCGGTACCAGCACCATTCTTATGCTGGTGGGAATGGCGGTTACAAGAAGAAAATCTCCCGAAGAAAGGGTGATGTATCTTTTTAACTTCAACACTTACAATATTGGGAACTTCGCTATTCCCTTTCTTACCGGGCTGATCTCGACAGAGGGATTTGCGGCTCTGTGTCTTTTTGATATCGGCGTTGCTATTTACCTCTATGGGATTGACTATAGCCTGGCAGAAGCGGTAAAAGGGGGAAAGGGCAGCTTTTCCCTGAAATTTCTTTTAAAGAAAATCTTTACTTCTCCCATTACGGATATGTATCTGCTGATGATCCTGCTGGCGGCTCTTCATCTGCGCCTGCCGGATCCCATTCTGAAGCTGGCCTCTGTTATGGGAAATGCTAATGCCTTTCTGGCTATGCTTAGTATCGGGATCCTGTTTGAATTGAACCTGGAAAAGAAAAATATCCGGGATATGGTGAAGTTTTTCGTTCTACGGTATGGAACCATCCTCCTTATCATGGCCGGAGTCATTCTTTTAATTCCTTTTTCTCAGGATATCCGTCAGGCCATCTGCGTGTTGCTGATGGCTCCGGTCGCCAGTATTGCGCCGCTTCTTACTATGAACGCAGGCGGAGACGGGGCGAAAGCTGCACAGATCAATTCCGTCAGTATCCTTATAGGTATTGCTGGTATGATGGTTGTTTACGCTTTGGTGTAAAAAAAACTTGCTCTGGAGTATACTCAAAGTGATATAAAAGATACAGAGCTTTTAAAGACAGAATAAAAAAGACAGGAAAGGAAGCAGAGACCATGGATAAAAAAGATTTGCAACAGCTTTTGGAACAGGTTGCCCAGGGAAGTGTTAAGCCGGAAGAGGCCCTGTTACAGATAAAAGTAGAACCTTATAAAGATTTAGGCTTTGCCAAAGTAGATACCCATCGGGGGATCCGTCAGGGAATGGCGGAAGTGATCTACGGGGCCGGAAAAACAAAAGAGCAGATATTGAAGATCGCTCAGACTATGGTCCTGGATCATGAAAAGACGGTCCTGATCACCAGAATGAGCCAGGAAGCGGCAGATTATGTAGGAAAAGAACTGGATCTTCATTATGACAGCCATTCCAGGACCGGCGTGATCGGAGAAATGCCAAAGCCAGACGGCGTAGGCAGGATCGTGGTAGCTACAGGAGGGACCAGCGACATTCCTGTAGCAGAGGAAGCTGCTCTTACAGCGGAGATTTACGGCAATGAAGTGCTCCGGCTTTATGATGTGGGAGTCGCAGGGATGCATCGCCTGATGGATCATGTGGAAGACATTATGAGCGCCAGAGTGATCATCGCCATTGCAGGTATGGAGGGAGCTCTTGCCAGTGTTATCGGCGGCATGGCAGACTGTCCGGTGATCGCGGTGCCTACCAGTGTGGGATATGGAGCCAACTTCGGAGGACTTTCCGCTCTTCTTTCTATGCTGAACTCCTGTGCCAGCGGGATCAGCGTGGTAAATATCGACAATGGATTTGGCGCCGGATATCTGGCAAGTATGATCAATCACCTGGAGGGAAAGAGAAAAGAATGAAGACTCTGTATATAGACTGTCAGATGGGAGCAGCGGGAGATATGCTTATGGGGGCCCTTTTGGAGCTGGTTCCTGACAGAAAAAAATTTCTTGAAAAACTGAATCAGGCAGGAATCCCGGGAGTCCGCATTGAGGCTCAGAAATCTGTGAAATGCGGAATCACCGGCACTCACATGGAAGTCCTGATAAATGGCGAGGAAGAGGAAAGCCTGGACCTGTCCAGTGAAGAGAACAATGGGCACAGCGGACATAGCCACGGACATTTTCACGGACATGACCACCATTCGTATCAGGAACATCATGAACACGAACATGAGCACCCACATCATCATATGCTTCAGGAAGAAGCCATAGATGGAGAGAAGCCTGACCATGAGCATCAGCATCATGAACACAGCCACGGACACCATAGCCATTTTTCCATGGAAGATATTACCAGGATCATTGATGGACTTCATGTAGACAATAAGGTAAAAGAAGATGTGAAAAACATTTATCAGATCATTGCCAGGGCAGAAAGCCAGGTCCATGGACGGCCGGTTTCAGAAGTCCATTTCCATGAAGTTGGAGCTATGGACGCAGTGGCGGATATTACCGGATGTGCCATGCTCTTCCATGAATTGGGGGCTGTGAAGATCATTGTATCCCCTGTCACTACCGGATATGGACAGGTTCGGTGCACCCATGGGATCCTTCCTGTACCGGCTCCGGCTACTGCTCTGATCCTCCAGGGAATTCCCTGTCAGGCAGGCAGGATCGAGGGAGAACTCTGTACCCCTACAGGAGGAGCTCTGCTGAAATATTTTGCCACGGAATATGGCCGTATGCCTCAGATGATCATGGAAAAGATCGGCTACGGTATGGGTAAGAAAGACTTTGAAGCCGCAAATTGTATCCGTGCTATTTTAGGGGAAGCCTAAATAAAAAGGAGAAGTCTATGTGTGGACGGTATCACATTGCTGAAGAGATGACAGAGGAAATCCGGCGGATGGTAAAGATCCTGGAATCCCGGCTGAATGTCGGATCCAGAGACATTTATCCTTCTATGGAAGCTCCTGTAATATTGAAAAATGAGGGAGAAGGCCTGAAAGCTGCTTCTATGGCCTGGGGATTTCCTGGCAGAGAGAAAAAACAGCTTCTCATTAACGCCAGAGCAGAGACCGCTTTGGAACGTCCCTCTTTTTCAAGGGCGGTTTCCCATAGAAGATGTGTGATCCCTGCCAGATGGTTTTATGAGTGGAACCCGGAAAAAGAAAAGGCGGAATTTTTCAGGAAGGACGGATCCCTTCTGTATATGGCAGGATTTTATGAGCTGTTTCAAGAAGTTCCAAGATTTATCATTCTTACGACTCAGGCAAATCCGTCTGTCCGTCCGGTCCACCATCGCATGCC
>DXIQ01000030.1 GCA_019112785.1 Candidatus Blautia stercorigallinarum | reverse complement strand
CTTTCCCTCCCGGGCCTTCTCAAACATTTCTGCCTGATGGCTGTACAGGCTGGGAATTCCTTCCAGTTTCAGAAACTCCCGGATATCCGGATGGAGAGAAGATGGAAACTCCTGAAAAACTGCCTTTCGCTGTGGCACGGTCTTCTGATAAACGGTAAAGTTTTCTATATTCATATGCGTCCTCCTTCTCTCCTGGTAAACTTCCGATGTTTTGCTCACAAATTTACTTATATAAAATTCAGTATATCGAAAATCCCTTTCTCTGTCCATACAGGAAAAAGCCGGAGAAAGCAGCTGCTCAGATCAGAAAAGTTCCATTTTCAGTTGACATCTATATATCCCAGTGCTATATTAAAATTATAACATCGTAGTGCGATACATCGCACTAAAAACTATTTATCTAATCTCCGAGGTGACCCTATATGAATACACATATCAAAAAAGTCTATGTACCTATGACCGAGACCGGGTTTTATATCCTGCTATGTCTTCTGGAAGAATCTCATGGATACGGCATTGTCCAGAAGGTAGAGTCTCTGACCCACGGAGAAATACGTTTAAGTCCCGGAACCCTTTACGGCAGTCTCTCCAAAATGGAAAAAGACGGCCTGATCCAATTCATGCGGGAGGAAGACAAGCGAAAAATATACAAGATCACAGATTTAGGAAGGCAGGTCCTGGACCTGGAAATGAAACGGATAGAACGGCTGTATCAGAATATGATGGAGGTGCGTGAAAATGAAAGATCGTAAAATAAAATTCCGGTATTTTACTATTATGGAATGGGAAAAAGAGCAGGACTTCCTCCGCCAGGAGGGATTAAAAGGCTGGCGTTTTACAAAAGCCACATTACTGGGGATCTATCACTTTGAGAAATGCGAGCCGGAAGACGTGGTTTATCAGTTGGACTATAATCCTGACGGAATTGCTCACAAAGAACAATATGTCCAGATGTTCCAGGACTGCGGCTGGGAATATATCCAGGATTATTTCGGCTACAGCTATTTCCGGAAGCCGGCTTCTGAAATGGCCGGGGATGAAGAAATCTTCTGTGATGACGAATCCAGGCTGGAGATGGTAAAGCGGATTTTTCTCAGCCGTATGGTTCCCCTTATATCCATTTTCTTTTTGCTGATTATTCCCAACCTGTATACCCAAAGTACGAATCATTCCTTAGCAGGGTATGCGCTGAACTGGGGATTCTGGATACTTTTTATCCTGTATCTCTTTCTTTTTCTGGTACTTGGCCGTCAGTTTTGGAAATACTGGAAAAAACTGAGCAGATAAGATTTCCCTCCTGTCCAGTTTCTGCTTTTATCTTTACCGGCAGCAAAAGGCTGGATTTTATTAAAATTTTCATTAAGGAGGACTACCGATGGATCGTTTTAAGAAAGTGTACCGGCAGGGCACTATTGAAGTGGTTGAAATCTGGGTCGATACCGAAACAGGTGTCAATTATCTGCTTCACCGAAATGGAAATGCATCAGGTTTAACACCATTGCTTGACAAAGATGGCAAACCTGTTGTATCATCTGAGCTTTCTCATAAGTAGGTGCAAGGCCTAGAGCTCACCTCGATATCGTAGAAAAACCGGACAGAAAAGGCAGCCGTCTGGCCCTTTCTGTCCGATTTTAATTTCTCTTTATTTTTTCTTTCTGCCGCAGCAGTACTTATATTTCTTCCCGCTTCCGCAGGGGCATGGATCATTGGGATAGATCTTTTTTGTTCCGGGAAAAGCGACTACCTTACAATCCTTATCCGTCTCTTTCTTAGAATCTGCCAGCACACGGCTGGCATCCTGTTTTTCCGCTCTCATTGCTTCCACCTCATAATCCGTAAATCCCCGGTTTTCCCAGGTGCGGACATATGGCTGCAGATTTTTAATGATCTTTGTCAGCTTTATCTTCCGGCCTTTCCTGGTTTCTTTACAGTATTCCATAGCCAGAGAAGCACATTCTTCCGGCTCTCCATTCTTCCGCAGGGAATCCAGAACCGCATAGTATAGGATTAGACTGTGAGGCATATCCTGATCCATCTCCTCAGAAAAAAATTCCAGCATAGGCAGGGTATGTTCGTCTGGTTCCTGGCATTCTACTTCTCCGTACCGAAGAAAGTCTTCTTTATCCATGGGCAAATAATAAGGCAACTTCTCCTGGTCTTCTAAAAGTCGTACATATAGATCCACTTCTTCCAATTCTTCTTCCATAAGATATCCGTCTTTTACTGTCATTTCCCCGGGATACCGGGCAGCTATATCTGCCAGTTCTTTTGCTGTGATCTTCTTATGCTCATATCCCCGGTAAATCTTCGCCAGATCTTCAAGGCTTATCACTCCGTAAAGATATACAGCGCTTTTACAGTATCCGGAAAGCTCCCAGTGTCTCTCCAATTCCCTCTGAAAACTTCCCGTATAAATTTTTCGGAACTTTTCTTCTACATCTTTTGGCACTGTAAGAAACTCTCCGTCTCTAAGGCCGCAGTAAAAAGACAGGAGAGGTGATACGGAAACCAGTTCTGCCTGGATATAAATCCCTTTTTCCTCTATCGCCTCCTGGAAAAATCCCACTTCCTCCTGGGTTGATTCCGTCAGTACTTTCCTGAACTGTCCGGACTCCAGAAGACTGTTTTTCAGCCACTGGGCCAGCTCTGCCTTTTTGAATCTTGCCGGTTTTGGCAGATTGGCGTCTCGTGCGATTTCCAGAAGATCATCCTTTTTATAATTTTTGAAAACCTCCTCCAGAGACTCTTCCGGCTCTAACTCTCCAAAATCCTCAAAATTCTCTTCTCCTCCGGCCCCTGCCATAGTTTTCAGGTATTTCCGGAGTTCCTCGTACATTTCCTTTTCACTATAAGGAAGACCATAATCTTCCGGATACGTACTTCCCTCAAACTTCGAGAATTTCATATGGGCCTTTAAATATTCATTGACCTTTTCCATTTCAAAAGGCTCCGCCTGGTCTATCACGTCATAAAAACCCCAGATCCCGCCGCAGTCCTCGATCATATTGGGGCCTTTAAATTTCACTACCTGGGGATAACGCTTATCATAATCCAGGATTTTTTCCACCAGTATGGTATGCTCCCAGTCATCTCCAAAATCATATGTATAAATAATCTTAGCCTTCTCATAAAACCACCGGTCAATCCCTTCCTGTACGGCCTCTTCATCTCCGGCTTCCGAAGGACCATTAAAATAAATTCTTTCCTTGGGGATCACAAAACTAAAAAGATGGTCATGGGTCCAGCCGAATATGTATTCAATCACATTGTCCAGATCTTCAAAACTTATTTTCTCCGGCACGATCACTCTTCTCCAGATGGGAGGGGAACTGCCCTTAATCGTTATCTTTAGTTGATATCCTTTCATAGTCTTCTCCCTTCATATAATTTTAGATTTTTAACTTCCGAATCTGTCCCTAAGCCAAACGAAGGACCATGTAAAGCTCCTAATATCGCTATGGTAATTTCCAATTTAGTATTTTTCATATTTTCCTTTGATCCCCCCATTTATATATAGAAAACGTCCCCTGTACTTTTCAATATCAAATTAAAAGATTTCCGCTCTGTTATTCATTATATTAGCATACCATTCCCCTGCCCTCAATATCTTCCAGCCATGAAGTTACGGCAAACACATGAATATGTTTACCAAAAATTTTCTGTTTAATGGTTAGACGGCAATGATTAAACGGTAACTAGCCTGCGGTATTAAGCCCTGCCGTATTTCAAAAAGGGAATAGAAACCCCCAGTGCTGCAACACTGGGGGTTTCGTTTGTTTCCCATACTGGGTATTATCTTTTTGCCTGCTGGCATTATAGCATATGTAGCTTCTCTTTTCAATATACGAAATTATTGATTTAGGGCTGTGAATGAGTGCAAACTTCAAACTGGCTATGAAGAACTCTTTCCAATAAAGTCCCTGCAGCATATTTTGGGGGATAAAAAGAGCCGCCGCATTAACTAAGAATATTCTCGACTTTAATGCAACAGCTCTTTCATTTTTGTCCCAGTCCTACTGTCCCGTATCCGGACAAAATTTTATCAATTTTAGTATTCTCTATCTTTATAATGATGAGCCTCTTCCAGCATCATATCCTTTACCTTCATCAGACGGATCTGGGTACTTCTTTCATTCTCGTCCAACTTCATGGTGATATATTTAATATTCTCCTGGGTCTCCGGAATGATCACATGTTCCAGAGCGTTTACTCTTCTTCTGGTCTTCTCGATTTCCGCCGCCATAAGCTGGCAGGATTTCTCTACCTCGGCCAGACGGAGCATATCCGGAAGGATATCTGCCAGAGACTTCACCGCATCGTCCAGATCTCCGGAAGTAAAAGCAAATCCGTAAGAATAAATGTCGTTTGCGTCTGCGGTCCTGGTCCTGGTCTTAAACACCGGAATATCCACACTCATAACATTTTTCTTACTGGCTTCCAGATATACCTCCTGCTTGGGAGACATAAGAGCCGTGTTCAGGATCTGCTCCGACATTCCCGCTTTGGCAATGACAAAATTTTTATTAGCAGACAGGATCCCTGCCTCCACCTTCTGTCTGAGAGCCATATTCTCCCTTACCAGATCCAGGAACTGACGCATCAGCTCATCCCGTTTATCCTTCAAAAGCTTGTGTCCCTTGGTAGCTGTTACCAGCTTTTTCTTCAGCCTGGTAAGCTCCATCCTGGTAGGATTCACCTGGGTTGCTGCCAAAGCCGTCACCTCCTTTATTTCCCATAGTACTGATCAAGGAATTTGTCGTCAATACGTTTCAGCTCGCTTCTTGGAAGAATGGATAACAGCTTCCAGCCAATATTCAGGGTCTCCTCAATATCTCTGTCCGTATTATATCCCTGGGATACATACTCCTG
>DXIQ01000029.1 GCA_019112785.1 Candidatus Blautia stercorigallinarum | reverse complement strand
AGTTCCCCACATCCGGCTTCCTTCAGATTCCACCTCACGATGGACACCCTTGCCTTCGGCTACATCCTTCCCGCTACCGGGCGGATTTGGGACTTGCACCCTTAAGAAACGTGCGCCGCCAGGCACACCATATACGATCGGGTAGGGGAAGATTCCTTTTCCTACCCGATCATCGCGATACCCCGCTCATCTCGCAGCATTGCCACCCGATGATCGTTGCCGGTCGGACGACCGGCGTATCGCATAAAAAGCTGCCTGCAGGCCGTTCTTTAACAGCCCACAGGCAGCTTTTTCTTAATAGTTCAAAAGCAAATTGCCTTTATCTTACATTTTTTTCTTTAATGCTCTTCTCTTATTTGCATACCAGATGATCACACCTACATAGATGGCCGCTGCACAGACACCGATGATATAAGCGCCTGTCCATGGAATGTTGAAACCGATCTTTGCATTTGCGATATATGTAATAGTAACAAATGCGTACCATGCGCCCGGGATCAGAGGCATCCAGGCAAATTTAGCTTTTCCGTTTTCAAACATCCAGACAGAGATTGCCAGGAATGCGAACAGTGACAAAGTCTGGTTAGACCATGCAAAGTAACGCCACAGGATATTGAAGCCGTTGGCATTCATCTTTGCGAATACCAGGATCACTGCAACCAGTACAAAGATCACTGCTGCCAGTCCCATACGTTTTGCCTTGGAAGTCTGATCGATATGGAAAGACTCAGCAATGGCAAGACGGAGAGAACGAAGAGCGGTATCTCCTGATGTAATAGGAAGAACAATAACACCCAGCAGAGCGATAATACCGCCTACAGGTCCCAGAATGTTCTTACATACAACACCGATAGTAGCAGTTGCCAGAGAAGCGTCTGCTGCCTGAAGCCCCAGGTTGTAAACGCCCATAGCGCCTGCCGCCCATACCATAGCGATGAAGCCTTCCAGGACCATCATGTTGTAGAAGGTCATACGGCCCTGTTTCTCACTCTTCATAGTACGGGAAATAATAGCTGTCTGTGTGGAGTGGAATCCGGAAAGGATACCACAGGCAACTGTGATAAAGAAGATCGGGATAAAGTGGTTCGCATTAAAGTAATCACCATAAGCTACTGCGCCGTTCCAGTTATCCCACAGTTCTACAAGGGGATATCCCTTTACAAAGAGGCCGATAAATACGCCCAGTGCGGAAAACAACAGGATTGCTCCGAAAACAGGATAGATACGGCCGATAATCTTATCAATAGGGAATACCGTAGCGATCAGATAATAAACAAAGATCACACCGTAGATCACCCATGTGGAAACGGATGTAGCAGATCCGTCAAATCCAAAGACCTGAGTAGCCGCGATATCGCCAGGTGTATAGATGAATACTGCGCCAACCAGCAGAAGCAGCAGACTGCAGAATACCTGATATACAGCATATACGCCTTTATTGCTGTATTTACGGATCGTCTCAGGCATCTGAGAACCGCCGTCTCTTAAACAGATCATACCAGAGAAATAATCATGCATGGCACCGCCGATGATATTTCCGATGGGTATTGTAATAAAGGCAATAGGTCCGAACAGAATACCCTGGATAGGTCCGAGTATAGGTCCGGTACCTGCAATGTTTAATAGGTTGATCAGACTGTTTTTCCACTCCCTCATGGGAACATAGTCTACACCATCCTGTTTGGTGTAAGCCGGTGTCTTTCTGTCATCGGGGCCGAATACTTTCTCACAGAATTTTCCGTAAAGCGCCGCGCCTCCGAACAGGATAACAAGACCGATGATAAAGGTAATCATGTCAATTCCTCCCTCTCGTTGAAGTTTTATTACACTAAATTAGTATATCAGCAAAGTTCCTAATTGTAAAGTTTTTATAATATAAAAATTGGCTATACTTCATATATTTTTTAGGAATATTTATTTTCTGATAATAATTCCTGCTCAGAATCGACAATTTTGCAACAAAAAAATCATTTTTCTCCGGCAATAGAGACAATCCCTCCGCAAATAGCTTTTTAACATAAGAAAACCGGGCAGGTGTTCTGCCCGGTTTTCTGTATAGGTAAAAGTTTTCTCAGATTATTTAAGAGTAACTTTAGCGCCTTCGCCTTCCAGTTTTGTCTTGATTTCTTCAGCTTCAGCTTTAGAAGCGCCTTCTTTGAGTACCTTAGGAGCTCCGTCTACAACTTCTTTAGCTTCCTTCAGTCCTAAGCCTGTTACCTCACGAACAACTTTGATAACTTTAACTTTGTTTGGTCCAACTTCTGTCAGTTCAACATCAAACTCGTCTTTCTCTTCTGCTGCTTCTCCAGCTCCGCCAGCTGCTGCAACTACAACACCTGCTGCTGCAGATACACCAAATTCTTCTTCACATGCTTTTACTAAATCATTTAACTCTAATACAGATAACTCTTTGATAGCTTCAATAAATTCAGCTGTTGTTAACTTTGCCATTATTATTTACCTCCGATTATATTTTCTTTTTACTTTGCCTGTTTCTTTTACAGGCTCTCTCTTTTGTAAAACTGCTGCTCCTTATGCCTGCTGTTCAGCGATCTGATTAAGCACACGAGCGAAGTTTGCGATAGGAGACTGAATGCTTCCAAGAAGTTTTCCAAGAAGTTCTTCTCTTGAAGGGATCTTGGACAGTGCTTCTATTCCTGTCTTATCGTAGTAAGTATCTTCTACGACACCGGCAACTAATTCCAGAGTAGGAACTGTCTTTGCGTATTTAGCAAGGATTCTTGCTGGAGCTGTAGCGTCATCTGCACATACAGCCAGAGCGTTTGTTCCCTCTAAATGCTGGCACAGTTCTTCACATGGTGTTCCCTTGAATGCAAAGTTCATCATTGTGTTTTTGTAAACTTTGTAAACAACACCAGCTTCTCTTAATTCCTTACGCATCTGAGTATCCTGCTCAACATTGATGCCCTTGTAGTTTACCAGCACTACGGAAGCTGCATCTTTAATGCTGTTGGAAATCTCTTCTACGACAGGTTTTTTAAGTTCTACTTTTGCCATGAATTGTGCACCTCCTTATTTTTTTAGGCTGCGCTGCTCCGGTCAGGATCTTTAATCCCGGCCTCGAATAAGAAAAACCTCTTTGCCGGAAAGACAAAGAGGTATATATCAATCTTATATCCGCAAAAACCTTCGGTCTTCGCTTCTGTAATTAAGAATGAAACTTTCCTCGGCAGGCGTTTTCATCATTATACCTTACGGCACCTGCTGTCTTCGGCAGCTAATCCTTTGATAACATATCATAAACTTCCGGGCTTGTCAACAACTTTTTTAAGAAAACAGTCCCCGGAAGAAATCCAGGATCTTTTCAAAAAATCCCTTTACCTGCTCCTGGTTAATATCCAGATTCAGATCCAGTCCGGCAATCTGATCGTAAAGATTGCTGGCCTGTTCCTTCAAACTGTCGATGTTCAGGTTCAGATCATCGATCTTCTTCATCAAGTCGATAATGGCCTGGCGGTCTTTTTCTGAAAGATTAATTTCCATTTCCTGAGCCGCCTGGTCTACCACATCGCCGATTTCTTCTGTAGTAGTGGCATTCCCTTCTACTACTTCACCTTTTACCGCGCCGATAAGCTGTTCTGCCTTTTCCTGATCGCCTACATTTTCCGCCACCTGTCCGGTAACTACCAGTTCATTGGTAGCTGTATCCGCATTTTCTTCGCTGACCTCTTCGCCGGTCATACTCTCATAAGCTTTGATGGCTCCTACAAGAGCCGCTGTACCGGAAATATTAAAGGGGCCTGCCACTTTAATATCCGCATTTTCGATCCCGGCCGTAGCCAGGGCGTTCTCATACATTCCCGGCGTACAGTAAGTAATGTTGCTGGTAGTCACATTGATCCCGTTTCCATCCTTCTTTCCCTCTACCAGAACTGAGGAAAGAGCCCTGGAACCGATGATACTGCTGCTCAGATAAGAATCCAGATACGCATGTTCATCTGCGTTGGTAACAGTAGTCACTGTATAATTTTTCAGATCTTCTTCCGTAACACCCAGTAGCCTGAGGACTGTAGCCCGCTCATCCTGATTTAGATCCGCTCCCAAAGCTATGTAGGGAACATCTGTATTTTTATCATTACCGGCTCCATACGCCGTAATCGGAAGGGCCGCCGCTATTATTCCTGTTAATAAAACTGCTATAATTCTTTTTTTCATAATTATACCATCTCCTCTGTAAAGAGTTCATTTATGTAACGCTCTTTATTATAGCACAGTTTCTCTGTTGTTACATCTAAACTTTCTATGAATTCCGGAAGTCTTTTGTATAGTGCCTGAACAAATTCTTCTTGCCCTTATTTTCCCAGAAGTGTTATGATAAAGAAAAATTCTTTTAAAAAGGAGGCAGCTGTTATGCCTATCGCCAATCAGGAAATGATACGTGACAATAACCGGCGTCTGGTTCTGGAATATATTGTGAATAACCCTCCTGTTTCAAGAGCTGCTCTTTCCAAGGAGCTGAAACTGACAAAAGCCACCATTTCTGCCATTGTCCAGGATCTGCTCCTGCAGAACCTGATCCTTGAGATCGGCAGTGCCAAAACCTCTCTGGGGCGAAAACCCATTCTTCTGGAGTTTAACCAGCAGTATGGCTTTGTCCTGGCCATAGATGTGCGCCCCCGGCAGATCCTGACTCTTATCTCCGATCTGAAAGGAGAAAACTGCCATGTGCAGAAATATCCTTTTCTGCCGGAAGAACCGCTTCTTCCTCTCCTTTCCCACATCATACAGAAAACCCTGGAACAATATGAGCAGGAAAACCGGAAAGTCCTGGGGATCTCCATTGGAATCTATGGAGTAGTCCAGAAAAACCAGATCCTTTTCACTCCATATTATCCTCTTCCTGATCCGGATCTGGGCACTCTGCTGGAAGAGAAATTTCGCATTCCGGTTCTGGTGGAAAACGAAGCAAATCTTTCAGTACTGGGAGAATCTGCTTTCCACGATAACTGCCGGAATATGATCCATATAAACGTCCATGACGGTATTGGTATGGGAATCCTGATCGACGGCCATCTGTATAAAGGAAAAGACGGCTATGCAGGTGAATTCGGACACACCATTTTATTTCCGGACGGAAAACCCTGCCCCTGCGGAAACCGGGGCTGTTTTGAGCTTTACGCCTCAGAAAAAGCCATCCTGGAAGAATATGGGAACCAAACAGGAAAAGAAAACGTAAGCATTGACGAATTTCTTTCCGACTACAACAGAAAAATCCCCCAGGCACACGATATGATGGACCTTTTTGTAAAATATATGTCCATCGGCATCAATAATCTGATCAACACCTTCAACACTGATCTGATCGTGCTGAACAGCTCCTTCTCCAACTATATTCCGGATATCAATGCCAGGATCGTGGAATATCTGGCCAGACATCAGAACCGGGACTGCAGTATCATCCCTTCCAGCCTTCAGGATATTTCAGGTCTGATGGGCGGGATCCGGCTTGGCAGCGAACATTTTCTGGATATCCGCCACCTGAAAATACGTACAAGCCCGCTGGATCTGGAGCATTGAAAGAGCTTTTTGCTCATTCATAAATCTTTTTAATTTCGTTCATGAAAACTTCACAACTTAAACATGATTTCAACATATTTAACGGATATACTAAAACCATAAAAATAATAAGAACAAATTATTTTTATATTTTCTTTTTCATATGTCGGCCCGACAGGGTCGGCTCTCCTTCCTTTAATATTTATAGAGAAAGCCATCGCAGCAAAACTGCGGTGGCTTTTACGTTTTATCTTTCCGACAGGCAGTTGGCCAGATCGGCAAAATTCTGGAGCGTCAACGCCTCTCCCCGGATTCCGGCGGGAAATCCGCAGGCAGATACCGCTCTCTCGATCTCTTCTTTTGTAAAATCCAGATCCTGGGCGTTTTTCAATCCATTCACCAGAGTTTTCCTCCTCTGGTTAAAGGATGCCCGTATGATCCGGAACATCAGCCGGGGATCTTTCACATCCACCGGAGGTTTTTCATGTCTGGAAAGGCGGATCACCGCGCTTCCCACCTTGGGTCTAGGCATAAAACAGTTCGGCGGCACATTAGCCACGATATAAGGGCTGGCATAGTACTGGACTGCCAGAGACAGGGCTCCGTAGTCTTTGCTGCCCGGCCCTGTCTGCATTCTGTCTGCCACCTCTTTCTGTACCATTACAGTAATGGATTCTACCGGCACCTCTTCCTCAAACAACCCCATAATGATCGGCGTTGTAATATAATATGGCAGATTCGCCACAACCTTGATCGGTCTTCCCTGGTTGCGCTCCTCTGCCAGTTTTCTGATATCCACTTTTAAAATGTCTTCATTCAGGATCGCCACATTTTCATATTCACTGAGGGTATCCTCCAGTATGGGGATCAGGGCCCTGTCAATTTCCACGGCAAAGACTTCTCTGGCGCTGGAAGCCAGATACTGGGTCATGGTCCCGATCCCGGGACCGATCTCCAGCACAAAATCATCTTTTGTGATCTTTGCCGCGTTTATGATCTTATCCAGAACGTGAGTATCAATAAGGAAGTTCTGCCCGTATTTTTTCTGAAAAACAAACTCATATTTCTGAAGGACCTCTATGGTCTTCTTGGGGTTTCCCAGATATGGGGCTGTCATCTTATCTTCCTCCCTTAAATATCAAAATCTTTTTCATACAGCATGATCCTGCCGCTTTCGTCCAGATGACGCTTGCTCACTCTTTTTCCCGGACGGCGGCCTTTCTTGGCGGCTTTTTTCAGGGCCTCGTCCATCATTTCCCTTACCATACCTATGGATACCGGATTTTCCTCATTCTGATTATCTCCGATCAGAGTATAGAGTGCCAGCACCGCCATATCGTCGATCTTATATCCCAGCTCTTTTGCATATGTTTTTGCAAAAGATACAAGCTCATCATTCGTAAACACCGGGATCACGATACGGGAATCAAATTTCTTCATAAACTCCGGATATTTTCCTTCCAGATCCCGGATCCCCGGCTTCAGATCTTCCAGGATCACCGTAAGCCGGTTTGTCTTAAACTCCATGGCTTTGGAAAGATTTTCCACAATATCCCCATCCAGGGCTCCTGCATGTTCTATTACCAGGAAACCGCCGGAAAGTTTATCTACCACCGCCGCCGGATCTTTCTTATTCAGTTCTTCCGCTTCAATGTAGGCGACCTTTGCCCCCTGCATCTGGCGTTCCTTGCATAATGCCTTGATCAGACCTTCTGAAAGTTTGGTCTTTCCGGAGCCCTCTCTTCCGGTAACAATGATATTTCCGGCCTGGGAAGTTCTGGCACAGGCAGATTCCTGGGCTGTATCCAGGGCCTCATTGATCTGCTGGCTCATACCGGGAACCGGCGCAAAATATGTAAAGAGTCTTCTGTGTTCCTCTTCTGTAAGGTGATGGCGCATTAGGCCTTCCACCGCTGTCCCGAAAGCAGATGGCTGGGATACCGGAACTGCCGTCTCTTCTGTCTCTTCTATTTCTTCTCCAGGTACCTCTGCCTCATCCTGTTCTCCCTGCTCTTTAGGAAGAACTGTGGTTTCAAGTTCCTGTTCAAGAGCAAAAGACAGATCGATCTCTCCTAAAGCTTCCCGCACCCGATCATCCGGGATCACCTTGGTCTCCTGAAGATCCGTCTGAGTTTCTTCTGTCTCAGCCGGAATCTCTTCCTCTATCTCCGAAGTTTCCTCTGTCTCCGGAACAGGCTCTTCTTCAGACACTTCAGCAGCTTCTGTTCCTTCCATGCCCTGGGTCGGTTCTTTTATTGTCTCTGCAACAGATTCTTCAATTTCTTCTGTTGCCGGAGCAGGCTCCTGGATCTCCTCCGGAACGTTTTCTGTCTCTGGGGCAGGCTCCTGCATCTCTTCCGGAACTTCCTCTGGTTCTGAGGCAGGTTCCTGGACCTCTTCTGTTTCTGCGTCAGTTTCTTCCGGAACTTTCTCAGCTTTCTGTACTTCAGCCGTTTCAGAAACTTCTTCTACTGTTTCCTCCTGGGGCTCCTGTACATTTTCTTCTTCAAATTCAGCCTCTTCTACGGCCTCTACCACAGGCACACCGGATTCCGTATCCAGGATCTCTTCTGTAACGATCTCCCGGGTATCTCCCAGGGCCTCTTTGGCGTCTTTTTCGAATTCTTCTGCTTTTTCCATCAAAGCAGAAGCAATGGCGTCCGCCACCATGGCAGATTTTGCTGCCGCCGGCGCCGGGATCTCGTCCTGAGCCTGAGGTTTATGGATCTCCTCTTCCTGTATCTGCTCTTCCTGGGGCTCCGGTTCCCGGACTTCCTGGACTTCCTCTTCCTGGGCTTCTGTTTTCTCCTGGCTGGGTAGCTGGGGACTTTCTGTCTCTTCCGCCACAGCCTGGGCCAGTTCGCTGGCAGTTTCTGCCAGAAGAGCCTCCAGATCCAGCTCTTTTTCCTTCAGATCTGTTTTAAAATCATCCGGATTCATGTCTTCCTCTTTAAAGAGCTTGGACTGAGGTGCCTGTATCTTAGAAGGGGACTTCATAACCCCGCCCATATGGAAAGGCTTCGGTTCTGAAGGTCTTCCAAAACTCTCCGGTTCCAGATCCTTCACAACATATTCTTTTTCCTTAACAGGTTCTCTGGCAGCCGCTGTTTCTTCTTCTCCGACGCTTCTGCCCGGCAGAACATCCAGGATCTCCTGGGCAGCTTTATCCTTCAGCTCCTGTGTATCAGAAACCTGCGGAACAACCGTCTCCTTAGGAGCCTGGGTGCCGGACCCCGCAGCCCCTTCTCCCACAACACTCTTTATGATCGCATCAATCTCTTTATCCTGATCACCTGCTGAAGGCACCGAGGCCTTCACTACCTCTTCAGCGGCCTGAGCTGCGGCTGCCACTGCCTTTGTCGCAGCCGCAGGGGTATATCCCTTCTGGAAACGATGATCGTATTTATCCTGCTGGATAGGTGTCAAAGGCGTATACTTCATTTTCAGTTCCATAGCCTTTGTCACATACTTACCTTCGCTGAACCACAGGATCAGGTCGTCACACTCTTCTATGCAGGCTTCTTTTTTCCCCGCCTTTGCATAAAGTCTTGCCAGCTCATAAGCCCATCTTTCCGTATACTCCCGGCTCTTGTATTCTTTAAGGATTGAGATCTGTTCTTCCAGAGGAGCCCTTTTCGCTCTGGCGAGTTTATATTTCAAAATATAACGGCTGTTGTCGTTAGGAGAAATTTCCACAAACTGTTTATAATAATCAGCGGCTTCATCAAAATTTCCCATTTTTATAGACAGCTCTACCAGACGGTATATCACTGTCCTTCCGATAGGAGCTCTGTGATGAGCCATTAAAAGCAGCTTCCGGCTGTCTTCATAACGCTTATTTGCCTCATAGATCTCTCCTACCATACATAATGTCCTGGCACTTCTTACCCTGCGCCAGTCAATGGTGTCTACGATCTTAAGGGCGCCTTTATAGTCCTGCCGGTCTACCAGATCATTTATTTCATCCAGTTTTGCCCTGTATTCATTCTTATCCACTTCGTTCACCTCTATACATTTAATTCAAATAATGTCACCGAACCCTGAGGGTATAAGACTCCATAATTGATTTTAGTTTATCATACTGGATATGGTATGTCAAAGTAAATGATTGGAAGAGACAAAAGATTTTTCCAAACAGAAAAAAAGGAGTATTCCCAAAGCTCCTTCAGAGGACTTTCCCGGAATACTCCTTCAGTTTTATGAAATTATGAAAGTTTCTTATTACGCCCTGTTAAAAATCCTGGTTCTGTATCTGCCCAGAACAGAGATCAGACAATTTCCCAGGATACCGCAGGAAACCACTTCTCCGATACCTACCGTCAGCATCAGGAAGGGAATCGGCAGCACCACGCCATAAGCATAGCGGAGCACAAAGGGTACAATGCAGATATTCGCCACAATAGGGGGAAGCACTGCAAAGAGCCTGTTGGAATTTCTCAGATAATAAGTTCCCACTGCTCCTATAAGGGTAGCCAGGCTTCCAAAGATCACATCCGGCAGAAGCCCTCCCCCGGTAATATTGCCGATCAGGCAGCCTACGAACAGCCCCGGTATGGCAGCCGGCGTAAAAACCGGCAGCACAGTAAGCATCTCTGAAATACGAATCTGCACTTCTCCGAAACTGATCGGCGCAAAGACAAAGGTCAGCACCACATAAATGGCAGCGATCATAGCCGCCTGGGTCAAAAAAGTTACTTTCTTATCTCTCATATTTAATTTTCTCCTTTAGTTTTGTTTTACGAGTGGAAGGTCTCGAACACTCGGCACATTTTTCTTTTTATTTTCCGATGGTAACCTTATCCAGGTGCCAGATTTCATCTACATACTGCTGGATGGTTCTGTCAGAAGAGAACTTGCCTGAGCAGGCAGTGTTCAGCAATGCCATCTTGGCCCATCTTGCCTCATCTCTGTAGGCTTTTTCAACTTCTTCCTGAGCTTTTGCGTAAGGCTTAAAGTCAGCCAGGATAAAGTAGGTATCTGCTCTGTCACTGCTGTTGGTGTTCAGCAGAGAGTCATAGATGTCGCGGAACAGATTGAAATCTCCATGGGAATAGGTTCCATTGATCAGCTGCATCAGCACGTTCCGGATATCCGGATCATTGTTGAAGTACTGCATTGGATCATAGCCGCCGTTATTCTCATAATTGATAACTTCATCTGCTGACAGACCGAAGATAAAGGCATTTTCCTTTCCAACCTCTTCTACGATCTCCACATTGGCTCCGTCCATAGTTCCCAGAGTAGGCGCGCCGTTTAACATGAACTTCATGTTTCCTGTTCCGGAAGCTTCTTTACTTGCTGTAGAGATCTGCTCGGAGACATCTGCCGCAGCAAAGATCATCTCTGCGTTGGAAACACGGTAGTTCTCAATAAATACCACTTTCAGTTTTCCGTTGATAGAAGGATCGTTGTTGATCACTTCTGCCACAGAATTGATCAGTTTAATAGTCAGCTTCGCACGCTTGTAGCCTGCTGCTGCTTTGGCACCGAAAATAAAGGTTCTTGGATAGAAATCCATCTCCGGATGTTCTTTGATCTTGTTGTACAGATACATTACATGAAGGATATTCATCAGCTGACGTTTATACTCATGAAGTCTCTTTACCTGTACGTCGAAGATAGAGTTAGGATCCACCTCGATACCATTATGCTCCAGGATATATTTTGCCAGGCGCACTTTGTTCTGATGTTTGATATTCATAAACTCCTGCTGAGCTCTCTTATCATCTGCATATACTTTCAGTTTTGCCAGTTCCGGCAGGTTTGTGATCCAGCCGTCTCCGATATGGTCGGTGATCCAGGAAGCCAGCAGCGGATTTGCATGAAGGAGGAAACGTCTCTGGGTAATTCCATTTGTCTTATTGTTGAATTTCTCCGGATACATTTCGTAGAAATCCTTCAGTTCCTGCTTCTCTAATATTTCTGTGTGCAGTTTTGCCACGCCGTTTACAGAGTAACCGCCGGCAATAGCCAGATGAGCCATCTTAACCTGTCCGTCATAGATGATCGCCATCTTGCGGATCTTCTCCTGATTTCCAGGATATTTTGCCTTGATCTCCTCAATAAATCTCCGGTTGATCTCTTCGACGATCTGATAGATACGTGGAAGCAGCTTGGAGAACAGCTCGATCGGCCATTTTTCCAGAGCTTCTGCCATGATAGTATGGTTTGTATAAGCGCAGGTGTGTGTAGTGATATCCCATGCCTCATCCCAGGACATGTTTTCTTCATCTACCAGGATACGCATCAGTTCGGCAACTGTCATTGTCGGGTGGGTATCGTTTAACTGGAAGGTCACTTTCTTCGGCAGGTCGTGAAGGTCGCTGTGTGCCTTTTTAAATTTAGCAATAGCAGCCTGGATACTTGCAGAGATAAAGAAGTACTGCTGTTTCAGACGCAGCTCTTTTCCTGCATAGTGGTTATCGTTAGGATATAATACTTCTACGATGTTCTTTGCCAGATTTTCCTGTTCTACCGCTTTGTGGTATTCGCCCTTGTCAAAAAGGTCCAGGCGGAAGTCTGTGATCGCTTCCGCATCCCAGATACGAAGGGTATTTACGATCTGATTGTTGTATCCTACGATAGGCATATCATAAGGCACTGCCAGTACAGACTGATAGCCCTTCTGTACGAAACGGGTTCTTCCTGTGGCATGGTCATACTCTACGTCTACATAACCGCCGAATTTTACTTCTTTTGCATATTCCGGACGACGCAGTTCAAAGGGATAGCCGTTTTTCAGCCAGTTATCGGGAACCTCTACCTGGTAGCCGTCTCTGATCTCCTGTTTGAACAGACCATAGTGATAACGGATACCGCAGCCGTAAGCACAGTATCCCAGAGTAGCCAGAGAATCCAGGAAACAGGCAGCCAGACGTCCCAGTCCGCCGTTTCCAAGAGCCGGATCCGGTTCCTGGTCTTCTATAACGTTTAAGTCAAATCCCAGTTCATCTAAGGCTTCTTTCACCTCATCATATGCGCACAGGTTGATCAGATTATTTCCCAGCGCACGTCCCATAAGGAATTCCATGGATAAATAGTAAACAATCTTCGGGTCGTCCTTCTCGTACTGTTTCTGTGTAAGCAGCCAGTTATCAATAATTACGTCCTTTACAGCAAGAGATACAGCCTGAAAAATCTGCTCCTGAGTGGCCTCTTCAATGGTCTTTCTGTAGAGCATTTTTACGTTTTCTTTAACGCTTTTCTTGAATTCCTCTTTCTTAAATTGATTGTCTAACATTCCCTTTCCTCCTTCAGAATGATGAAGGCAAATACTGCTAACCTTCTTTTTTGCAGGAAAAAGGCTGCCGCATAGCAGAACCAGAGCTATTGAATTCCCCGCGACAGCCCTTTTTCCTATGAAAGTTTCTCAACGCCTAATTTCACGTTTTCTGAATTTATTTTCCAGTCTTTTGCATAACCGCTCATCTGACCGTATACAACTTCTTCAGCCAGAACCTCAGATTTGATCTGGGCTTCATGGACACGGAAGATTCCTTCGATCACCTGATTATCTTCCAGAGAAACCCGGATCTTATCGGTAACCTCAAAGCCGGCTTCCTTACGCATGGTCTGGATCTTGCTGATGATCTCACGGACAAATCCCTCCTCGATCAGTTCGGGAGTCAGATTTGTATCCAGCACTACAGTAATATCATTATCTGATTCAGAGACATAGCCCTCTGTCTGTGCCATATCAATGAGCAGGTCACTGTCTAATAATACTATTTCCTGTCCATTTATGTCAAGTTTTAGCTGTCCATTTGCCTTTAATTCGTCCATAGCCTGGTTTCCGTCCAGTTCAGACAGGGCCTTCTTTATGCCGCCCAGGAACTTTCCGTACTTAGGTCCTACAGTCTTTAACTGAGGCTTAAAGGTATAGGTGGTAAAGTCTCTTACATCCTCAGTAAATGTCATTTCCTTCACATTCAGCTCGTCTTCAATGATTTCTTTATAGAAGTCTTCCAGTGTGAAAGGCGCTTTTACGAACATCTTTCCGATAGGCTGACGATTCTTGATATTTGCTGCATTTCTGCATGCCCGGCCCATGACTACCACCTTCAGCAGGTTGTCCATGTTCTCTTCCAGAGTCTTGTCGATCCACTCTTCCTTCACTTCAGGGAAATTGCACAGGTGGATACTCTCAGGCGCATCTTTGCCAACGCTTCTCACCAGATTCTGATAAATTTCTTCTGTCATAAATGGAACCATAGGAGCTGCAGCCTTACAGATGGTAACCAGAGCAGTGTAAAGAGTCATATATGCATTGATCTTATCCTGTTCCATTCCTTTGGCCCAGAAACGCTCACGGCTTCTTCTTACATACCAGTTGCTCATATCATCTACAAATTCCTGAAGAGCTCTGGCTGTTTCCGGGATCTTATAGGCATTTAAATCCTCATCTACTGCTTTTACCACTGAATTCAGCTTGGACAGAAGCCATTTGTCCATTACGGGCAGTTTCTCATAATCCAAGGTATATTTTGTAGCGTCAAATTCATCGATATTTGCATACAGCACGAAGAAAGCATAGGTATTCCACAGAGTTCCCATGAACTTTCTCTGTCCTTCCTGTACGGCTTTTCCATGGAAACGGTTAGGCAGCCATGGAGCGCTGTTTACATAGAAATACCAGCGGATAGCGTCTGCTCCGTATGTTTCCAGGGCCTCAAAAGGATCTACTGCATTTCCCTTAGACTTAGACATCTTCTGTCCGTTCTCATCCTGAACGTGTCCCAGAACGATAACATTTTTATAAGGAGCTTTATTAAACAAAATAGTAGATTCTGCCAGCAGAGAGTAGAACCATCCTCTTGTCTGGTCTACAGCCTCGGAGATAAAATCTGCCGGGAACTGCTGCTCAAACAGCTCTTTATTTTCAAAAGGATAATGGTGCTGTGCAAAAGGCATAGCCCCTGAGTCAAACCAGCAGTCGATGACTTCCGGTACTCTGTGCATAGTCTTGCCGCATTTTGGGCATTTCATGGTAATCTCATCGATATATGGACGATGAAGCTCCACAGTCTTGGCATTCTCGTCGCCGCCTCTCTCAAAAAGTTCCTGACGGCTGCCGATGGATTCCATATGGCCGCACTCGCATTCCCATACGTTGAGAGGTGTTCCCCAGTAACGGTTTCTGCTGATTCCCCAGTCCTGAACATTTTCCAGCCAGTCGCCGAAGCGGCCTTTTCCGATACTCTCCGGGATCCAGTTGATGGTGTTGTTATTCCGGATCAGGTCCTCTTTGACTGCAGTCATCTTGATAAACCAGGATTCTCTAGCATAGTAGATAAGCGGTGTGTCACATCTCCAGCAGTGAGGATAGCTGTGCTCAAATTTCGGCGCTGAGAAGAGCAGACCTCTTTCCTCCAGGTCTTTCAGCACTTCCGGATCTGCCTTTTTGCAGAAAGTTCCGGCCCAGGGGGTTTCTGCTGTCATTTCACCTTTTTCGTCTACCAGCTGCAGCACAGGAAGGTCATATTTCTTTCCAACTTTATTATCGTCTTCACCGAAAGCCGGAGCAATATGAACTACACCGGTACCGTCGGTAAGAGTTACATAAGTATCGCATACTACATAATAGGCTTTTTTGTTTAATTCTTTGAAGTTATACAAAGGCTCATACTCTTTGTATTCCAGATCTGTTCCCTTATAAGTTTCCAGAACTTCATAGGCCGGCGTTCCCTCTTCTCTTTCCAGAGAGCCCAGAACGGTATCCAGAAGGGCAGTTGCCATATAGTAAGTATATCCGTCTGCAGCCTTAACCTTTGCATATTCCTCATCAGGGTTTACGCAGAGGGCAACGTTAGAGGGCAGAGTCCATGGAGTTGTGGTCCATGCCAGGATATAAGCCTCCTCTCCCTTTACCTTAAAGCGGGCAATGGCGGAGCGTTCTTTCACATCTTTATATCCCTGTGCCACTTCCTGTGCAGACAGAGGGGTACCGCAGCGAGGACAGTAAGGCACGATCTTATGGCCTTTATATAAAAGTCCCTTGTTCCAGATTTCTTTCAGGGCCCACCATTCGGATTCGATATAATCGTCATGGTAGGTTACATAAGGATTATCCATATCCGCCCAGAAACCAACAGTGGAAGAAAAATCTTCCCACATGCCTTTGTATTTCCAGACGCTTTCCTTACACTGGTCGATAAAAGGGATCAGGCCATATTCTTCTATCTGTTCTTTGCCGTCCAGTCCCAGCTTTTTCTCCACTTCCAGCTCTACCGGCAGTCCGTGGGTATCCCATCCGGCCTTTCTGGGAACCATATAGCCTTTCATGGCCCGGTATCTGGGGATCATATCCTTGATAACGCGGGTAAGCACATGGCCAATATGAGGTTTTCCATTGGCGGTAGGCGGTCCGTCATAGAAGGTATAGGTAGGACCTTCTTTACGGTTTTCCATACTCTTTTTGAAAATGTCATTGTCTTTCCAGAACTTTTCTACTTCTTTCTCCCGTTCTACAAAGTTGAGGTCTGTAGTAACTTTCTGATACATAGCTTTTCTCCTTTCCAAAATTCAAAATATTTTACAAAGGCGTTTCTATTCTTTCCTTTTGAACCGGAAATATATAGAAAAGGCTTCCGTCCTGTAACAGGACGAAAGCCTTATTGCGCTGTCGTTATACCACCTCTTACATCATACGAAGCATACGCCTTTATATGTGTCCCCGGTAACGTGGGGAAACCGGCCTCTCCTACTTAATTCAGATGGCAACTCCGGAGTGATTTTCTTTGGCCCCTACTCGTACCGGGATTCCACCCTCCCCGGCTCTCTGGAACTTTGGACTGGTCAAATACTGTCTCCATCTCTGTTTTTGTCAAGTACAGAGCTATTATACTGAGTTTTTCCGCATATTGTCAAGGGTTTCGGCAACAATTTCATTGCTATAAACCCTAAAATCGCATATAATAGTTCAAGGATAAATTGTCCCTCAATGTACAACTGAGGGCAGCCACATTATATCAAAAAGGATACGATCAAAAATGAAAAAGAAAAAGAAAAAGTCCGGTGCAGCTCTGGTCCTGGCCGCAGCTCTGTCTTTTAACATGCAGACTGTCACTCCCCTGGCAGCTTCTGACGTCCCTGAAACGGTACAGGAAAACACTCAGACAGATACCTCTGCTGAAAATCAGGAACCGGCCATGCCTGAAAGCTACGAATGGGAAATTCAGTCCAACAATATTGCCGGATGGCCTCAGGGTCCGAAGATCATTGCTGAAACAGGAATCCTCCTGGACCTGGACACCGGAGAAATCCTGTATGCCAAAGGTATTGACGAGAAAAGGGCACCTGCCAGCATTACAAAGATCATGACTGCTATGCTGGCCATTGAAAAGGTTCCCCTAGACACAGAAATCACATTTACCGACGAGGTAAACAATATCGAGCCAGGAAGCACTCATATCGGCATTAAGCCAGGGGAAACTCTGTCTATGGAGGAGAGTCTTTATGGTATCCTCCTGGGCTCTGCCAATGAAGTTTCTTCCGGAGTGGCAGAATATATCGGCGGGACCGTCCAGGCATTTGTAGATATGATGAACCAGAGGGCCCAGGAGCTGGGATGCAAGAATACCCATTTTGTCAATGCCAATGGTCTGTATGCCGATGACCACTATACCACAGCCAGAGACATGGCTCTCATCGCCCAGGCTGCATTTCAGAATGAAACTTTCCGGAATATTATCAAAACCCCATACTATATCATTCCCCCCACAAATATTACAGCGGAAGAGCGCTGGATCAACAATCATCATCAGATGATCCAAGAGGGGGAGTATTATTATGAAGGATGCCTTGGGGGCAAAACCGGATATACAGTAAAAGCCGGAAATACTCTGGTGACTTATGCGGAAAGAAATTCCATGCGCCTTGTCTGCGTTGTTTTAAAAGGTACTACGGAATATTATAATGACACGAAAAATCTTCTGGATTACGGTTTCAATAATTTTGAAAAACTAAAGCTTTCATCGGAGATTCTGGCTGAGTCAGATTCCCTGGCTTCTTATCTGAAAGACCAGGGCCTGCTGGACGCTGCAGTAGAGAACTCTTCTGCAGATGTTCCCGTAAATCCCTCTCAGGATATTACCTGCCAGGCGGAAATTGAAAATAACATACTGAATCTGGACTTCTATTATGGAGATACCCTTCTGAGCAGTTCCAGTCAGGAGGCTTCCCAGGAAATTCTGACAGCAGCTCAGACCTATGACCTGCAGCAAAGACAAAGCCAGCAGGCCGCTGACAGCCAGCCTGCATCTACAGAAACAGAAAAAGACTCCAGCAGTTCTTCTTCCACTGTAAATCATAACTCTCTGGATGGATTTTTCCAGGAAGCCCTGTCTGTTTTCCAGGGACTCCCCAGTTGGAAGTATCCTGCTCTGGGGCTTCTGGCCGGTGCATTTATTTTCTATATCGTACTCTTGATCATTAAAATCCGCCGGGCTTTCAGTTCTAAAAAACATAAAAAGTCCCGGAAGAAGAAAAAAAGTTAAATGTTTTACACTCCAAGGAGATTTGACAGATGAGAATAACTTATATTGGTCACAGCGGTTTTCTGGCAGAATTTTCCCATTGCTGCTGTCTCTTTGATTATTACCAGGGAGAAATTCCTGCAACAGATGAAGACAAGCCTCTTTTTGTCTTTGTCTCTCACCGGCATCAGGACCATTTTAATCCGGAAATTTTTCATATCACCGGGCCAAAAGAAATTCATTACATCCTCTCCTCCGATACCAGACGGTACATGAGAGATCACATGGACTTATCTGGCCTGCATTTTATGAAAGCTGAGGAATCTCTTACCTTGACCTGGAATGGCGCCACCTGTTCTATGACTGTGAAGACTCTCCATTCCACAGACTGCGGTGTAGCTTTTCTGATACACACAAAAGACAAAAACATTTATCATGCTGGGGATTTAAACTGGTGGGTATGGCCGGGGGAATCGAAACAATACAATAACAATATGACAGCGAATTTCAAAAAGTATACCGAACCACTGAAAGGCCTGGAGCTTTTTGCCGCGTTCCTGCCTCTGGACCCCAGGCAGGAAGAATGGTACGATAAGGGATTTTCTTATATACTGGAAAACACCAGAACCAGATACGCTTTTCCCATGCACTTCTGGAAAGATTTCTCCGTTATTCCAAAATATCTTTCCACTCCCACTGGGAAAGCCCATAAAAATGAGATCATGATTCTAGAAAAGGAAGGACAGATTATGAACTGTCCGGAAGACAAGGAGGACAAATAAATGAAGTTTCAGATGATCCACGAAAACTATAACGTAAGAGATTTAGACCGTTCTCTGGCATTCTACGAAAAAGCCCTTGGTCTGAAAGAAAAACGCCGCACAGAGGCAAAAGATGGCTCCTTTATCATTGTGTATCTTGGAAATGACACTACAGATTTTGAGCTGGAGCTTACCTGGCTCCGGGACTTTGACAGAGATTACAATCTGGGAGACTGTGAGTTCCATCTGGCTTTCCGTACTGCTGATTTCGACCAGGCCCACAAACTTCATGAAGAGATGGGATGCATCTGCTTTGAGAATCCGGATATGGGAATTTATTTCATTAAAGACCCTGATGGATACTGGCTGGAGATTGTGCCGGAGAGGTAGTACAACAAAAATGTAGTATTTTATCATTTAATATAAAGGAGCTGTCTCATTAAGCAAATTCGCATAAAATATATAAATACACCTGACATAATTAATGCGACAGCTCCACCTTTTTACTTTACAGATAATTTGAACAATTTTGCATCATGGGCCTTCAGTGTTACCGTAATGTTCGTCTCCACTTCTCCCAGATTTCTTCTCTCCCACATATCACGGAGAGCTGCTTTTCCCTCTATTCCCAGCTTTTCCAGGTTCACGCTGAACCGCTCCTCCCAGTCTGCTGTATTAAAGACTGCGGCATATATATTTCCTTCCTCATCCTCTGCTTTCCACAGGATCAAATCGAAGGAACGGAGTACCTGTCTGGCATTTTTTCCTTTTTTCAACAGACTCAGAACCTCCGGATTGGTCACCAGGCTCTTTGTCCAGGAATCCATATCTGTCAATTCACATCCCAACATAAGGGGAGAGCGGAAAATGCACCACAGAGTCAGCATTGTTCTCTGCTCTTCTTTTGACAGCAGGGTCTGGCGTTCTCCCAGCCCATGCTCGCAGCCTTTAATAGACAGATGTCCTAAGGGCAGCATGTCACAGTCTGGAAAACAGCCTGGGGCCACATAAGGGCTCCACTCATGGCATCGGTCAAACATCTCCATAATGTCCGTCCACCGGTCCCAGAAATCATTTGTGATTCTCCACATATTGGCATTCCTGCTCAGATGCTCTGCCTTATCCAGCATGGCCGGTCCGGGAGAAAGGCTTAGGACTATAGGCCGTCCGCAGGTATCAATAGCTGCCCGAAGCATTTCTATCTCGTCTCCTCCGTAGGCAATAGTGCTCTCATCATTTGGTCTGCCATACTTTACGCAGATATCATCTACTTTGATAAAATCCACTCCCCAGGAAGCATAAAGCTCGATAATAGAATTATAATATTCCTGGGCTCCCGGTTTTGTAGTGTCCACACCGTACATATCTGTGTTCCAGCAGCAGATAGAGAAAGGATGGGCGATATCCCTGGCCGTATAGGGCGTCCCCTTTACAGGTGTATTTTTCGCCACTGCCTGGCGGGGAATTCCTCTCATAATATGGATGCCGAATTTTAATCCTTTTTCATGGATATAATCTGCAATCTTTTTAAAGCCGCCTTCTGCCGCTGAAGGAAAACGATTTGGAGCGGGAACAGCTCTTCCGTATTCATCCATACAGATATCTGCAAATTTCCGGTAGTGGCTGGAATCAGCCGCCGGCTCATACCACTGTATGTCGCAGACTATGTACTCCCATCCAAACTCCTTTAAGTTTTCTGCCATATAATCTGCATTCTGCAGAAGCTCCTTTTCCGTTACTGCCGCCCCATAGCAGTCCCAGCTGTTCCAGCCCATAGGGGGCGTAAGGGCAAATTCATTTTTATTCACCTGATGTTCCTCCTGCTCCTTAAAGTACTTTCCTTTATTTTAATGTAAATTTGAAAAGCCGTCCACAAGTTTCCTGAGGCATAGCTATCTTCAGCTCTCCATTTTTCAGACAATAACTGCAGTCTTCCTCTTTCGGATAAATTACAGAAACTGCCTCTACCTGGTCCGCAAAATCAATGGGAATGCTTCCCTCTCTGGCATGAGGCATAAACACAGCAAGGTAAGTGTTCTTATCCCCTTTTAATCCATAGGCCAGCACAGAATCTCTCACATCACAGAATCTCAATGGGAAGAAGGGCACCGCCTCTTTAATCTCTCCGCGTATCTGTTTATATAAATCTATGCCTTCTTTCATAAGCTCCAGATTGCTGCCGCTCATTTTCCACACCATGCCGCTGACATAGGGGCGGAGAAGCAGTCCGTTTACCATATTATAAATCGTGTGCTCTCTGTCATCTTCATAGGGATACACCCACATACCTGCCTGTTCCGGGGTTACGGCACTGGCTACATTTGCAGCAATATAGGAATTATAAATATAGTCTGTCTGATCGCTGGTAGACTGAAGGCTTAAGATCTTCAGCATTCCATAGTCCATTCTCTGACCTCCGGAACCGCAGTTTTCAATAATGAGATCCGGGTACTTCCGGAAAATCTCCTCATACCACTGATACAGATATTTATAATGTTCCATGATAGCGTCTGCACAGCTGTCAGAGTTCAAGTCGCTGCCATAGCCCATAGTCACATTATAGTCCATCTTAAAGTATTCTACTCCGTAATCCCGGATCAGCCTGTCTATGGTATCCATACAATATTTACGTACTTCCGGATTCCGGAAGTCCAAAAGATACCGCTTGTTATCTACGTGACGTTTTCCATGTCGGCAGATAAACCAATCGTCCGGAAGTTTCTGAGCCAGTTCACAGGCAGTTCCCATGACCTCGATTTCCAGCCACAGGCCCATTTTCATACCCTTGCTCTTGGCATAATCACAGACAGCCTTCAGACCATTTGGAAAACGTTCCGGAGATTCTTTCCATTCTCCTACTCTGTCCCACCAGTAGCCTTTGTCATACCAGCCGCAGTCCAGGCAGTAGTATTCACAGCCCATTTCCGCAGCCTTATCTATAATGGCTCTTTCCCTTTCATCGGTAGGGTCTCCCATAAGACAGTTCATATAATCGTTAAATACCACATACAGTTTCTCATCATCTTCATTTTTTCTTCGAACTGCTCTGCGGTACTGAGTAAGCGCTGCAGCGCCCTGGCTGACATCCCCCTTTGCTGCTCCAAAGGCCACCGGAACTGTAGCAAAAGACTCTCCTGGCTTCAGATTCTTCCACCATCCCTGCTCCGCCTCTGTGGGACCGCTTAAAGCCAGATATAATTTTCCTTCTAAATCAGAGCCGTATTCCACATGCCACTGGCCGGAGTGCTCAATCTGAAAGCAATAAGTTTCTTCCGTTTCTGTATCACGGGCAAATCCCATAGGAAGATATTCACAGGAAGACCAGGAACCTCTGCCGCTGTAACAGTAACGGTTAATTCCAAATCCCGGTGTATTAAATCCATCTACCGGCATACCGGAAAGATTGACTGTTCTGATGTCTTTCTTTTCCCACTGAGCCTCACAGGACCAGCTGTTTCTGGGTACATAAATCTCCGTTTTTTCATAGTAGGGCTTCTCACCATTTCCACTGATCCCCTGATAAATAAAGGAGGAAACATATTCAAGCCCCAAGTCTTCTGTTCCCTGATTCTCCAGGCAGCTCCAGGTCTGGACTACAGGAATCCCCTCAAAAAACCGCATATGGTAAGTTCCTTTCAGCCCATAGTCTGTTGCCATTGAAATAATAAGTTCCCTGCCTTTTTCTCTTTCCTCGAAATAATGTCCGGTATATCGGAAATCCAGGGAAGCACTGCTGAGATTATGTTTATATCCATGCATTCCCCTGGTAGTTTTTCCGCTGATCTGCACTTCCATTACAGGATGATAGTTTTCCGGATCGCTCTTTTTTCTTTCTACACTCCTGGCTTTTTCAGGGACCTGAGAAGAAGAAAAATCCTGAAGTTCAACTACTCCGTTCTCACAGATCAGAAATTTTACTCGCAAACCATTTTCTTCAATCCTAATCTCTCTTGTCATTTTTCCTCCTTTACTCCAAGTACCACGGAAGGTCTGTTGGGTCTTTGTATTTTTTTATTTCTTCTGCTAAGTATTTCTTAAAAATCCTTTCAATAAAGAAGGACCCCAGATAAGCATAAAATCCCGGCAGGATTGCCATAAGAAAAGGCACAAAATAAATCAGAACAGCCATAAAAGCCAGTAAAACCAGCAACGCTATTGTACTGGGGAAATGCCTGATGGACATATAAAGTGCATATTGGATCTGTCTGATCAAACCTGCCTGGAAACGGGAGATTACTGGAAATATATAAACTATGGTAAACAAAAAGGGACATGCCAGAATAATGCCCAGAGTACAGATGATGTATGGATTCATCTGTATCCTGCCCTCCAGTGCAGCCAGGATGTAAAGTCCAATGGCCGCTCCGTAAAGCAGATATAGAATCGTAAGGATTATTCCCTGTCCCAGGTTGTTTTTAAAAGAGTGAAAAAAAGATTTTACCACAGTTTCCCGGTTTCTTCGGACAACCTTTACTACTGTATAGTACAAAGCTGCCGTAGCCGGCCCGATAGTTACCACCGGCACTGAGCATATAAGCCAGAGAAAACCAGCTCCCAGTATATCCGCCACCTGGTTTGTTTTATTAAAAACCGGTGATAGGCGCTGCGTCTGTATTGTCAAGAACAGACTGGCATGCTGCTGCAAAGTCATCCCAGGTTCTGATCTGGGTAGCATCTACGCCAGCCTGAGTAAGTACATCTTTGTTATACATAATAGCTGCTACAGCCTGAGTAATAGGCAGAATAAACAGCTCTCCGTTATCATTTGTAATAACTTCTTTCAAACCTGGATCAATATTGCTTACCCATTCCTGATCGCTAAGATCCATCATATATTCACTGTAACGGATCAGACTCCATCCATGGGTAACCCACATATCTGGAAGATCCCCGGAGGACATACGAGTTTTCATAGCAGACTCATAATCATCGCCTCCATTATAAATGGTTACATCAATGCCGGTCTCCTCTGAAAAATCATTGATGATATCCTCAAACACGGAAAAATCGTCTGTAGTCAGGTTATAAGCGATCTCCAATCCGCCGCTTCCTGATGATCCGGAACCAGATCCGCCTTCATCAGAGCCTCCGCCGGAACCACATGCTGCCAGAGAAACGCACATAGCCGTACACATTAATGCACTGACTGCTTTTAAATATTTTTTTTGCATATTGTATCTCCTTTCCAAAACCTTTAATATATCTGTACAATCTGCACATGTCTAAAACACTTCTCCTGCGCGCACCGGAAGTCTTTTATTCATTAGGTACAAGTTTTTCACTTGTTTTCCTCTGTTATTTGACATTATAACAAATACTATCGTATAATAATTCCTAATTAAGTCGAAATAACACACAATTATTGCAAGGGAGATATGGCAAAATGTTCTATGAAAGTAAAGAAAGTTCTTTTTTATCGTAAATGAAACGAATCCGCTGCAATATCCGCTTCACGTTCATCCATATATTGAAGTAGTACATGCTGTTAAGGGAATAACAGAAATGCAGATAGGAACAGAAAAGTATCAGATAGAAACTGGCGAAATTGCTGTGGTCTTCCCTAATATCCCTCATGACTATCATACTCTGTCCACCATTGGAAATACCCAGCTTCATATTATGAATTGTTATGTAGATTTGCTGCCCATGCTAAAAACTCAATTGTTAGGGAAATATCCTAAGAATCCTGTTCTTCACAAGTCTCAGATCCATGAGGATGTGCTGTATGCAGAACACCGGCTTTTTGAGGCGTCACATTATGGCACTTCCCACACCCCCCCCCCCGAACTTGTTAGCAGTCTAGTTACATTGCTGCTAATTCGTGTCTTCCCTTACCTTTCTCTGGCAGATTATCAGGAGTATATGCCCCAAGATCTGACCAGTGATATCCTTGCCTACATTTCTCAGCACTTTACAGAAGATATTTCTCTTGCCAGCGTTGCAGCAGCCTTTGGTATAGGAAAATATGCGGTTTCCCGGATTTTTTCCAATGTGCTGAAAGTCAGCTTTCTTCATTATATTAATTCTCTCAGAATTGATTACGCTGTATATCTGCTGATCAATACTGACTTAAATATCACCAATATAGCAATGGAGTGCGGGTATCACAGCCAGCAGACCTTTAACAGAATCTTCAAAGAGCTGTATTCCTGCACTCCAAAAGAATATAGAAAAAAATATTTTGAGACGCCGCTCTATTAATCCTCCTCTAAAGGATCAATTTCTTTTCGGTAAATATACCTTCTGAACCCCAGGCTGAGAATCAGAGAAAAAATTTCCGCAAAGGGAAATGCCCACCACACGGCATCCAGTCCGCCTATTTTTGACAGGATATACCCTGCCGGGAGCAGTACACAAAGCTGTCTCACCAGAGACATCCACAGACTGAGCATGCCATGGGACAAGGCCTGGAACAGAGAAGAGGATACGATATTAAATCCTGCAAACACAAAGCTCAGGCTGATAAGCCGCAGAGCGATAGTTCCTATTTGAACCATATTTTCCGAAGCATTAAAGATTGCCAGAAGCTGGGCCGGAAACAGCTGGAATACAGCAATGCCCAGCAGCATGATCCCTGTAGCATAACAGGAGGCAAGAAATACTGTTCTTTTAATCCTCTCTTTCTTCTTTGCTCCGTAATTAAAAGCCACGATGGGCACCATGCCGTTATTCAAGCCAAAGACTGGCATAAATACAAAGCTCTGGAGCTTAAAGTAAACACCGAATACAGCTGTAGCCGTAGAAGAAAAGGCGATCAAAATCTTATTCATACCAAAAGTCATCACTGAACTGATGGAAGACATAACTATAGACGGCACACCCACTGCATAGATGCTCCGGATGATCTGTTTTGAAACGCGGAATCCCCGGAAGGTAAGATGAAGCTCCCGGTTTTTCTTTCTGTTTACTACAAGTGCTACAATGCTTGCAATAATCTGTCCCAGAACTGTAGCCAGGGCGGCTCCTGCCACCTCCATTCTGGGAAATCCAAACAGGCCAAAGATCATAATAGGATCCATAATGATATTGATGATCGCTCCCAGCATCTGGGTCCACATAGTGTAGATTGTTTTTCCTGTAGATTGCAGCAGTCTTTCTAAAGTAATCTGAAAGAACATTCCGAAAGACATGATCGTACAAATGCGGAGATAGTCCGTGCCGTAAGCTATGATCTGTGGATCTGCAGTCTGAACCTCCATGAAAAATCCGCTGCCCAGAAGCCCTGCCACAGCGAAAACCACATAGCTTAAAAAAGCCAGCAATAGTCCATGATTGGCAGTTTTATTGGCCCTGTCATACTCCTTTTCTCCCAGACTTCTGGACAAAAGGGCGTTAATACCTACACCAGTTCCCACTCCCACAGAAATCATAAGATTCTGGATAGGAAAGGCCAGAGAAACTGCTGTCAGAGCATTTTCATTTAATTGAGCAACAAACATACTGTCTACGATATTATATAGAGCCTGTACCAGCATAGATATCATCATCGGCACAGACATGGTGATCAGAAGCCGGTTTACCGGCATGACACCCATCTTATTTTCTTCTTGTTTTTCCTGCGCTTCCATAAAAGCCTGATAATCCTCCTTCGTAAATTCTATTATTTTTCCTGATGTCTTCGCTGACGGCGTTTTTTTCTGAGCGTATCTCTCTTCTCTCTGATATGCTCAGCTTCCTCCTGCTCAATTTTCTTCAGTGTTTTTACCACATAATACTTTCCTTCATCCGTCTTCTTCAGTCTTGCCTTCCCCTTGAAATAGCCGTGTTCCGGGCAGAAAGCCAGACACATATGAGCCTTTGTATTCACGGAAAACCAGCGTATCTTCTTCTTTGCCGTCTTGCCGCAGATAAAACATCTGGTCCTGGTAACATCCCGGTCTTTCATAGCCTCTTCCTTGGAAGGAAATTCTCTGGATATAAATTTGGAATATTCCGGGAATACCGTATAAATCTGGTCTCGTCTTCCTTTGGGATTCTGATAGCAGTCGATAGAATAGTACTTCTGGGCTTCTCCCTCAGGTATATCCCTAAAAATCTCAGCTGTGTAATATGCGTCGTTCAGGGCTCTGTGAAACTGCCCGTCTTTTTTCATATCCAGATAATCGATAGCACTTTCCAGAGATCTGGCCGTACGCTGCCCCTCATATACCAGACCGAAAAGTTTCTGTATATCATAATAAAAAATCGGCCCCTTAAGCAAGTTCAGCATATGATAGTACTTCATGTTTCTCTGAAGTTCCACCAGATCTGTGGAACCCCATGTGCAGAACTTTGCTTTGGGACCGCACCATTTCATAAAATTTTTTACCGCCTCCGTAAAAGGGAGCCCCTGTTCCAGGTCTGAGCCTTTAATATCCAGGATTTCCTTAGTACGATAATGCAGTTTTTTATAGACAACCGGTTTTATTACCTGATGAAAAGAATCTACACAATTCCGATTCTCATCTAATTTTAAAGCTCCTATCTCTATGATCTCAAAGGGAAGCCTTTTGTTCTCTCTTTCTTTTCCATAGGGGCATTGATTCCACTCTAAGTCAAACACAATGTAATTCATTGCAAAACCTCCGAAGACATTCTAGCAAAATATAATATGTAAGTCAATCCAACTCCCCCTTCCCCTGAATCTCGAGAGGCTTGAACACTTTGTGCGCCGCCGCAATCCATGCCTTGTCCGTACAGAACAGGAAGCCGTCACCAGGCGCGCATACATCGATAACATGCTTGATATCATCCTTAATCTTGTCAATGCTTTGTGTTCTCACAGCCGCCACTTTCAGACCGCCCTCAATAATCTGATGATCGCCGAGTTCCTTCTTGGCCTTGCAGATATCGTCATCGTCAATATGTAAGATACAGGAATCCTTCGGCACTTCCAGGAAATGATGCCATACCTTCTCCCAGCTGCCCTCCAGCATGATCCATACCTTGGAGCCTGCTGCTGCAGCCCGCTCAATCCATTTCTTTTCATAAGGCCAGTACAGCTCCTCAAACTGCTTCGGGCTTAAGTACGGCGCGATGTGAGTCATATGGCACGCATAGGGGAATTCATCTACCGGGCCGGACATACGCGGAAGATTGTATACCTCCCAGAGTTTGTCGCAGGCCGCTTTCACCTTATCCGGCTGTCTGCGCAGGTCTGTCAAGGTTCCCTTGAAACCGCGGCAGTAGTCAAACAGTGTATCCACCGGGTTAGAGAATACTTTGGAGAAATCCGCGATATCAGTAATTCCATATTTCTCCGACAGTACCTGGGACTGCTTTCCCATCAGCACGCCAAGAGAATAGAACTTGTCCTCTGCCACTGTCTTCAGAACCTTTTTCGCATATTCCCGATCCTCATAAAGCTTCGGGTACTTTCTGGGAACCCGCACTTCAGAGACAAAGCGGTTCGGATCCTCGATAAACTGATCGTACTCATCCCTCTCCATCATGGGCATCTGCACATGCTCCGGAGTCACTCCATCCGGACCGAACTTGTTCTGAAGGGGCTCCAAAACCTCCTCAATCTTCGGTGTAAACAGTGTTCCGGAAAAAGTATTTCCATCCGCCCACATCACGTCAAATACATCCGTCATGGCCTTTACATATTTATCCGGATCATCAATAATATCCGTAACCTTCTGTCCTGTCCAGGCTACCTCAGCGCAGCTGGAAGCCATCATAGTGGGCACATAATCAGCGCCTTCCCGCTTCAGTGCTTTCATCAAATTACTTCTTTTTTTGTTCAGCAGTTCGTTGTCTGACATTTCATCCCTCCTGACTCATGTATCACATGTCTTCAAAAGTTTCTATATAAAATATATATAATTTGCACAAAATTTTCCCTGCTGGCTAAAATTCATTCTCCGGCAGATTCTGTCTGTCCAAACATCCCTCCAGTCTGTGGGCAAGCCCACCCCAGCTCCCCCACCTCTCAATCTTGAGGGACTTAAACACTTTGCGCGCCGCTGCAATATCACAAGGCGGTAACATACCTTATTGCGGCGTGTGCATCCCGCCCGGAAGGCTTTTTATTCTATAGGGCAGTCCGGAAGAATTTCCTATAAGTTAAAAAGCTTTCCCTTATTTTTTCCGGTAAGAAAAAAATAAGGGAAAGCTAATACGTAAACTGTTTTATACAATGTACCTTTTATTCCTCTGACCCTTCTTCGGCGTTTTCCTGGTTCATTGCAATCCTTGGCTTGGTAGTCAGGATCCTCATAAACTCTTCTCCCGAGATGGTCTCATGTTCATAGAGATACTTAGCCAGTTCATGGAGTTTCGGCATATTCTCTTCCAGGATCTTCACAGCCTTGTCATGCTGTTTCTGTACCAGATCCACTACCATTTTGTCAATCCGTGTCTGTGTCTCAAAGGAACAGGTCAGGGAACTGTCTCCTCCTAAATACTGGTTGGATACAGTCTCCATGGCTACCATGCCAAACTCCTGGGACATACCATATCTGGTGATCATACCTCTGGCCAGCTTGGTAGCCTGTTCAATGTCATTGGAAGCTCCTGTGGTAATGGAGTGGAAGATCAGCTCCTCTGCCGCTCTTCCTCCTGTAAAGGTAGCGATCTTATTCTCCAGTTCTTCTTTTGACATAAGATAGTGTTCTCCATCCTCTACCTGCATGGTATAGCCCAGAGCCCCGGAAGTCCTTGGGATAATGGTGATCTTATGCACCGGTGCGGAATGGGACTGCATGGCAGCAACCAGCGCGTGTCCCACTTCGTGGTAAGCCACAATAAGTTTTTCCTTGTTGGAAAGGACCTGGTTTTTCTTCTGATATCCGGCGATGACCACCTCAATGCTCTCCTCCAGGTCTGCCTGGGTGGCAAATTTTCTGCCGTCACGGACTGCCCTCAGAGCCGCTTCATTCACAACATTGGCCAGATCAGCTCCGGAAGCTCCAGGGGCTGCCTTAGCAATATCACTGAAGTTCACATCATCGGAAATCTTGATCTTTCTGGCATGAACCTTCAGGATCTCCTCTCTTCCCTTTAAGTCAGGAAGCTCTACAGGAATCCTCCTGTCAAAACGTCCCGGCCTTAAAAGTGCAGGGTCCAGAGAATCTGGACGGTTGGTGGCAGCCAGGATTACAACACCTTTTGAGCTGTCAAATCCATCCATCTCTGTAAGAAGCTGGTTTAATGTCTGCTCCCTCTCATCATTGGCTCCGGCAAATTGTCCGTCACGTTTTTTACCAATGGTATCAATCTCATCAATAAATACGATACAGGGAGCTTTTTCGTTGGCCTGCTTAAACAGGTCGCGGACTTTTGCAGCGCCCATTCCCACGAACATTTCCACAAATTCAGAACCGGATATGGAGAAGAAAGGGACGTCGGCCTCTCCTGCCACAGCCTTGGCCAGAAGGGTCTTACCTGTTCCGGGAGGTCCAACCAGAAGGGCTCCTTTTGGAAGGGATGCGCCAATCTCTGCATACTTTCCTGGGTTATGAAGATAATCTACCAGCTCGGTCAACAGTTCCTTGGCCTCGTCTTCTCCGGCTACATCTGAAAACTTGATCCCTGTAGATGACTTTACATAGATCTTGGCATTGCTCTTTCCGAAAGTCATAGCTCCCGGACCACCCATACCGCCCATGTTTTTCATCATCCGCTTCATCAGCCAGCCGCCTACTACCCATAAAAGTACCAGGGGCAGTACAAAACTGATAAGGGATGAGAGCAGCGGGTTCATCTGCTGAGGAATCTCCTCAGAGAAGACTACTCCTGCCTGATCCAGTCTCTCTACCTCGTTTACATCGAAAATACGGCCTGTCTTATAAACCTGCTGCTGGTCGCCGTCCTTTTCCAGATAATAAATCGTATCTTCTTCCAGATTTACTTCTGAAATCCTGCCTGCCTCAAGATCATCCAAAAACTGGTCATAGGTAGCGTCCTGTATGCGGCTCTCTGACAAAGAGGGCACAAGGAATAAGTTAACCGCCGCCAGTATGACCAGCACGATAAGGTAATAAAACATCACCGGTTTTTTTGGAAGCTGAGGCTTTTTCTTTTCTTTAATGTCCATTTGTTTACCTCCAACCTTTTCCATTTTATTTATATAGTATAAAAATATGACAGCATCATTATATAAAAACTATACTTCTTATTATAAAAACAATCAATGAAAAAACTGTGAAAACTTTTAAAAAATTCAGAAAAGAAGCCCCAGTATCCGGGCTTCTTTTCCTGTTTTTCCTTGTTTACTTTTCGCTGTCATCCCCTGTCAGCCGGAGGATCGCTTTCATTTCTTCCGGCTCCATATCCAGGAATCCGGAAAGTTCTTCCACTGTATATTTGATATTATCATCTTCTGTGAGAGCCTTTAACCGTTCTTCCAGGTTCTGGACCTTTTCCACCAGGAAATTATCTTCTCTCTTCTGCCTGGTCTGCTCCTCCAGAAATTCTTCCACCAGGCTGCGGACTTTATGCATAAGCCATTCTTCTGCTGCTTCTTCCTCTGTCACATTCTTAAGCTCCTCCAGTGCCATAAGAAGAGCTGTATTTGCCTCAGAAAGCAGATCTGCGAAGAGAACCTCCCGGCAGTTCAGGTCTCTTGCCACATCTGCCAGTTCTCTCTGGCAGGCCTTTACCAGACTTTCCCTGGCACCTTCTTCATTTCTTTTGCAGGCCAGAAGCAATTCCTGCCGGTCTCTTAAATTTTCCTCAAATCCAAAGGCTTTCAGATACTCCTTAAGATACTCTTCTTCCTCTGCTGTAAGAGGAACTCTTTCCTGTTTTTTCTCTATATGAGGAACCGGCCCTTGTCCGGCGTCTTCTCTGTCTCCTGTTCTTCCGGTAACACGGATTCCCTGGACTTCCAGATAATCGTAGACCTTCTGGAGTTTCTCCTGATCCATATCCTCCTCACCGAAAAATTTTTCCACCAGCTCTGCCCGTACCTGTTTCCCGTTATTCAGAGCCAGGGTCTGTATATCTTTTAGTTTATTCTGAAATTCAATAATATCCATAGCTTTCCTCCCATCTTCTACAGTAGCTTACCACAAAAGAGGATGGTTTTAAAGCTCTTCCGGATTTTTCTTTTCTAATGTAAGATACTTTAAATACCTTACGCTATGCCTTCTCCTCTGCCTCCTGAAGCTTCTGTCTAAGAAGCTGGTTCACCTGTTTAGGATCTGCTTTTCCTTTCATCTGCTTCATGATCTGTCCTACCAAAAATCCGGTGACTTTCGTCTTTCCTTCCAGATACTGCTTTACCGTGTCTGGATTTTCTTCCAGGACTTTTGCCACGGTCTCTTCCAGAAGTCCGGTATCCAGAACGGTTTTCAGCCCTTTCTCTTCTGCATAGATCATGGGGTCCACATCGTCTGTAAAAATCATACGGAAAACTTCTTTGGCAGTTTTATTGTTCAGCTCTCCCCGGTCTGTCATCAGGATCAGCTCTGCCAGATGCTCCGGAGAGAAGGAGATTTCTTCTGTCTCTATTCCTTCTTCTTTTACCAGGCGCAGAGTTTCCCCAATATACCAGTTGGCCGCCTTCTTCGGCATCTGGCAGATTGCCGCAGTCTTTTCAAACATTTCGCTCAGGTGTCTGGACTGGGTCAGAAGGCCGGCGTCATAATCTGACAGCTCGTACTGCTCCATATACCGTTTTGCCTTTTCCTCCTGAAGTTCCGGCTGGGCATTCCGGATCTGGGCTATCCACTGATCGCTGATGCGCACCGGAGGCAGGTCCGGGTCCGGGAAGTAACGGTAATCCTTGGCGTCTTCCTTGGAACGCATAGCGTAGGAATATTCTTTATTGTCATCCCACCGCCGGGTCTCCTGGATCACCGGGCGTCCCTCTTCCAGAAGCTCAATCTGCCGGGCCCTTTCTCCTTCGATAGCTCTTGCAATAGCCTTAAAAGAGTTCAGATTCTTCATCTCTGTCCTGATTCCCAGCTCCCGGGATCCCACCTCTCTTACTGAAAGGTTTACGTCGGCACGCATAGACCCTTCCTGAAGCTTACAGTCAGAGACTCCCAGATACTGGCAGATAAGCCGCAGTTTTTCCAGATAAGCGATCACTTCCTGGGCATTTCTCATATCCGGCTCAGACACGATCTCAATAAGGGGAACGCCGCTTCGGTTGTAATCCACCAAAGAGCAGTCATCCCACTCGTCATGGATCAGTTTTCCCGCATCTTCCTCCATGTGCATTTCGTGTATCCGAATCTTTTTAGGGCCTGCGGCTGTCTGGATTTCCAGATAACCATCGTGGCAGATGGGAAGATAAAGCTGGGAAATCTGGTAGTTCTGGGGGTTGTCAGGGTAAAAATAGTTCTTCCTGTCAAACTTGCAGTACTGGTTGATCTGGCAGTTAGCTGCCAGGCCAAGAGCCAGGGCGTATTCCACTACCTGCTTGTTTAATACCGGAAGAGCCCCGGGAAGGCCAGCGCATACCGGACAGGTATGGGTATTGGGAGCTCCCCCGAACTTAGTAGAGCAGCCGCAGAAAATCTTGGATTCTGTAGAAAGTTCTACATGGACTTCCAGTCCGATAACCGTCTCATATTGTTTTTCCATTATCCTTCCTCCTAGTATGATAATGGTGTAGTCAATAATGACTACGGGTTAATAGTTACAAAGTCTAAATGAATAACTGAAGGAGGGATTCTCTCTCCATCAGAAGTTATTGTTCCTTACCGTGTCTGAGGCTTCCATGATGCATCAGATCAGATCATGAGGTATAATCACTGAGGCAGGGCGATTGACGACGCCTCCTTGGGACCTGGCCTCCCGCCGGGGAAACCTCTTAGAAAGTCTGTCTGTCCATTCGGTGGTGATTTATGGTTTGGCTGGTTGGGAAGCCTC
>DXIQ01000028.1 GCA_019112785.1 Candidatus Blautia stercorigallinarum | reverse complement strand
GTAGAGGACGTATTCTCCATCACAGGACGTGGTACAGTTGCTACTGGTAGAGTAGAAGCTGGTACACTGCATGTATCTGAAGAAGTTGAAATCGTTGGTCTGAAAGAAGAAACACGTAAAGTTGTTGTAACAGGTATCGAAATGTTCCGTAAACTGTTAGACGAGGCTCAGGCTGGTGATAACATCGGTGCTCTGCTTCGTGGTGTTCAGAGAAACGAGATCGAAAGAGGACAGGTTCTGGCTAAACCAGGAACAATTACCTGCCATACAAAATTCACAGCTCAGGTTTACGTTCTGACAAAAGATGAAGGTGGCCGTCATACACCATTCTTCAACAACTACCGTCCACAGTTCTACTTCAGAACAACAGACGTAACAGGTGTTTGCTTACTGCCAGAAGGTACAGAAATGTGCATGCCTGGTGATAACGTAGAAATGACAATCGAACTGATCCACCCAATCGCTATGAGCCAGGGTCTTACATTCGCTATCCGTGAAGGCGGACGTACAGTTGGATCAGGCCGTGTTGCTTCTATCATCGAGTAATACAATCTGAATATAGATTTGTTATCGCAAGATAACGTTGTGTCCAAACGTAAGATTACCCGTAGAACTTCGGTTCTACGGGTTTTTCTGTTATGCGGAAATATATAATAGTTGAGTAGTAGGATTATATTTTTTTATAAGAATGTTTACTATGAGACGATAACCAAGACTAATTTTAGGATTTAAAGAGATTTCCATATGTGAAAAGACATCATCGTCTAATGCTAAATCATAATAGGAAAAGGTTGTTTAGCTATACCATTTACCATTAATGAAGCCATAGTGTTGAGATCTTCCATAGAACTATCTGGCCCTATAGAAAATCCATCAATTTGTAATGCCATTCTTTTTGAAAATTTTAGTATTTATTTAATCCCAATTGATTCGGTACCATTAAAATTCGGTTATTATTCTTAAGTAAAAGATTGGGATATAATTTACTTCGATTGTTTATGTATTCCACCTGATGAAAGAATGTCTTGTCCAGCAAATTTAAATAATGCCCTATCAGGCAGATTATTTTATGCCGATTTTGGTTCCTTGCAAGTATATCAGTCACTTTAAAAGCAACTGTTCCTGCGAATTGTTTTCTCTTTTCAGCCAAGAATGCTGTCACTGATTGACTGCATGACGATATTGGAAATGTTCAGGATCGCTTTGATAGCTGCGTTGTCAAAAGCAGGATCTGTGCAGCTAGTCTTTTTCAGCTTCCATTCAATGTAAGTAGGCTCCCCTTTCTTTGAGTAGCCGTCCATGTTGTTGTTCATGATGATACGCTGGTAGCGCAGTTTGTGAATAGAAAGATGGAGTGTATTGTTCAAGCGAGGCAGTCAAATAGGAGGATCACTGCCCGTTTTTGGGAATTCATCTCAAAGCTAAACAGGATCTTCAGGTCGTTTAGGACGGCGTTTTGATATAGTTTGCTTCATCAATGATAACCGGTGTCTTCCTCCAGCGCAAGGATGTTGATCTCCTCCTGAATAGTACGGATGTTTTCTGTTTTACGGTAGGAAGCCTGTGCGCCAAGAGACACGGCAAGGTTCCAGTAGAACTCCTTTACAGTAACCGGGGAGAGACTGGTATAGATCACTTTGTATAAGGAAGGGACCAGCCCGGCAGACTAGGAACGCACCAACGTTGTTTTACCACGGTCTGGGCACCGGTAAGAAGGTCGAAGCCTTTGGTCCTGGCTAGGTAATCAAGGCAGATGGCAGACAAATAGGAAGTGACTGAGAAATTAAAGGTGCAGGATTAGATGAATAGTATCAAGGTCAATATAGAAGAAATTATATATTTGTAATGAATAAGAAAGCTCTGTTCAAATGTTTAGTGATATTTAATATTTGGAGGGAAATTTTTTATAGACAAATAAGTGCTATGGAAGTATAATGGTCAAAAAAAGAAAGGGGAGACTCTTATAAGAGAAGCGCCAGAAAGATTCAAATTAGAAGATACAACAATATGGTCTTTTCCGGAAAGAGGAAATTGGGCTACACATTCAGGAAAATATAGAGGGAACTGGTCTCCGTATATTCCTAGAAATATTATTTTACGATACTCAAAGAAAAAAGAATGGATACTGGATCAATTCTTAGGCAGTGGCACAACGTTGATTGAGGCAAAGTTATTGGGAAGAAATGCGATCGGCGTTGATATAAATTCTGAAGCTGTCAAATTATCTAACACAAATCTAAATTTTGCTTGTCAAGAAAGATCAAAAATATTCACCAAACAAGGAAATGCAAACAATTTATCATTTATAAAAGATAAAAGTATAGATCTTATCTGTACGCATCCACCATATGCAGATATTATACGATACAGCAAAGAAATTCCAGGAGACATTTCACACTTAAGATATGAGGAATTCTTGACGGAACTGGAACAAGTTGCAAAAGAATCGTATAGGGTATTAAAAAAGCAAGGGATATGTTCATTTATGATCGGAGATATACGAAGAAAAGGTTATGTGTTGCCACTGGGAATGAATTCTATGCAAAAATTTGTTGATGCAGGATTTAAACTTAAAGAAATTGTTATAAAAGAGCAACATAATTGCAAGACTACAGAATATTGGGAAAATATAGAAAAAGCTTTTTTAATGTTAGCCCATGAATATATATTCGTTTTAGAAAAATAGAAGTGTTGTAAAAGGAGATACTGATGCCGAGTATCTCCTTTGTAAAAAATTGTTTACCAAGTAAGAAGCAGTTTATCATGAACAACTTCATTTTGCATGGTTTGACCAGCATTTTGTAATCGATCAATCATAGAGGTGCCACAATTTACAAAGATTTCCCTTTCAAATAAACCGATAGGAGGAGTGACAGAAATATCTTTTTTGTTAGATTCTCGTGTGCCGTTGATTGATAACATTACATAAACACCTCTAGCTTTGCATTCAGCTATTTTATTGAATAACGTTTCTATATTGAAAGTTTGAGCACCGTAAATAATGCTTTGGCTATGAGTATATGGCGGATCACAATAAACTACATCACCAGGTTGTGCTTTATTCATACATTCTTCAAATGACATAGTTGAAAATGTCGAGTTTTTTATAAGGTTATGCCATAAATCCACTCTTTTTGAAAAAGTTTCTGGCTTGATAGGGTTATGTGGACCTTTTGGAGTAGACATATACCCGTCAGCTTTTCGGAAACGTATTATTCCAGAATAGCATGTGCGTGATAAAAGACAGAAATCAAGAGCATTGTGATCCTTATTAAATCTATCTCTAATCTCATTATATTTGTCATTAGGATTTTTATAATATTCTTCAATTTCCTTTGCATAATAATTTTTTATTTGCTGCGGATCATATTTGACGATATTAAAGATATCAATTAAAAATGGTAAGATATCGCTGGCATATGAATGAGAGAATATAGGAGTGTTAGTTGTGCTGCTTTGGTATAGTAATTGCGCCATTACAGCACCACTTCCCAAAAAGGGCTCATAGTAGTTATTAAATTGTTCAGGCATATATGAAATAATGGTTTCGGCAAAACGTTGTTTATTTCCTATCCACTTTAATAATGCTGGTACTTTGGACATTGCTCGATCCTCACATGTAACTTATAGTCTGTAGACTCAAAGTCTACAATGCTATTATAATTTAACTAATTGGAGGTGTCAAGCAATGCAGGAAGAAATACGTGTCGCTTATGGAAAAGCTGTAAGAACAATACGACAAGATAAGAAAATATCGCAAGAAGAACTGGCTGATTTATGCGGATTACATAGAACATATATAAGTGACATAGAACTTGGTAAGCGTAATGTTTCTTTGGAAAATATAGATAAAATTGCGCATGCATTGCAAATGAAGAAGTCGGAATTATTTGTTGAGGTGGAGCAATATGAAGGCATTTAAGGAATTTAGAAGAGAAGATAAATCGTTTTGGTTTTTTATACGATTTATTAGTGAAAAATTGGGGTATTCTAGAAAGGGAATCGTTTTAACTTATACAGTAGAGCAAATAGAAAAACTATGTGAAAAAGAGAATATTGAAGTTTCGCCAGATAGAGTTAATAAAGCTGTCTTATATTGTAATATGAGAGCCGATTTGTTAAACAATACGATTGAGAAAAATTTGATGGACGTTGATGAAGCTAAACAGATATTTGAAGAAATGAGAAACAGCGGAAAATATAAATGTAAGCTGATTTTGAACAAACAACGCAAAGAGATCAAGAAAGTAAATTATTTTACAGCAATTATAACCATGATAGCAGAAGAAATGTTGGGTGGGGATGAGGAATTTAATCCGGATCCAAGAGGACTTGTTTATTTGCTGAATAATCGAAAGATTATTGGAGCTTCTTCCAGAAGGTTCGATGGAGCATACCCTTCAATTTATAATCCTAAAATAGTGTGGGAGATAAAAGAATATTATTATTCAAAATCATTTGGAAGTAGAGTTGCGGATGCTGTGTACGAAGCAGAACTTGATGGATATGAATTTAATGAAATATATGATAGAACCGGACAGCAGGTATATCATGTGATGTTTATTGATAGCCATTATACTTTCTGGGGACAAGGAAAATCTTATTTATGTAGATTTATTGATACGCTTAACATGGGACTTATAAATGAACTTATCGTTGGGAAAGAAGTCCTGACAAGATGGAGAGAAGTTCTTGCAGAGTTTGATGAAAAAGCATAATAAAAAATATATTATGTAAATATAAATGATGCTTTTGCTGGAAAGGAGCAGAAATGGGATTACTACCTAAAATAAATGGGAAAACAGTAGAGCGAGCATATGAAGAATATAGAAATGGCGTGTATTTGGTAAATAGACGATATCAGAGAAAACTTGTGTGGAGTATAAATGAGAAGGAAGCATTCATAGATTCATTAAGAAATGGGTACCCAGTACCATTGTTCCTATTTTCAACAAATACCTATAAAGGAATGGATAGGCGGGAAATAATAGACGGAATGCAGCGATTAAATGCGATATTTGGTTTTATTGAAAACGAATTTACGATAGGTGGATACTATTTTGATCTTTCATCGACTGCATCAACAAAACAATTATTAGATGAGAAAATATTGGAGCAGAAAACACCTGTTTTGGATAGAACTAGTTGCGTTGGTATAGCAAGCTATGAATTACCATTTTCTGTTTATGACGAGGACGATCCAGATATTATTGATGAGGTATTTAGAAGGATTAATTCAAATGGAAAGCATCTATCAAGACAGGAGATCAGACAGGCAGGAGCAACTGGTGAGTTTGCGGAACTGGTACGAGTATTATCCACAAAACTTCGGGGAGACGTATCACATGAAGATATTTTGCTGTTGGATCAAATGAAAGAGATCAGTATTAAACAAGATGGAAACGGGTATGGTATTAATGCGGATGATGTTTTTTGGGTAAAACAGAATATTATTGACAAAAAGGATTTAAGACTATCTCTGGATGAAGAGATAGTGGGAGACCTGGTGGGTGCAATGGTTTCAGATACGATGCCACCATCTAGAGTAAGTGTTTTAGATGGATATTATTATATCAATGAAGGGGAACAAGATGGTCGTGGATATAAGACAGAACAGGCAATTCAAGCCCGAGGATCTGAAGCTATATGTGCGCAATTTCTTTATATAATAGATGAAATCAAAAAGATTTTTTATAATAGAGAACATACGGTAATACAGCATATTCTCGCTCAAAAAGTTTACAGAGGACCGAGATATTTTCAATCTTTATTTTTAACATTGTATGAATTATTGATTAAGCAGGAAATGAAAATAGTAGACTATGATAAAGTTTATGAACAACTTGGAAATATTGCAGAGCGTACGATGGTAATATCTGGAGGCGGCGGCGCATGGAGTGCAAGGGAAAAAACAGAAGTGGTAGCAAAAGTAAAAGCTATTTTACATCCTGCTTTTGTTGAAAGAGCAGAAGGAGATCCGATGCATTATTCATATGCTACAGAAATAGAAACTTTATTAAAACAGTCAAAGACTGAAAATTCACAATATGATTTTAAACAAGGCATACATGATCTTTCTAGTGGAGAGAAAAATGATAAACTTGTTAAAAAAATATATAAAACTTTAACAGCGATGGGAAATTCGGAAAAAAATGCTGTTGGGTATGTTCTTATAGGTGTTGCGGATAACTTTGAAGATGCAGAAAAAATTTCAAGAAAATATAATACAGAAAATATAAAAGTTGGTAATTTTTATATTACTGGCATTGATGGGGAAGTTGATAAATTTTATAAAGGCGATTACGATGTGTACTTTGCTCAATTTAAAAATGCATTACAAACAATGCCATTAGATGAACATTATAGAAGACAGATTGGAAGTAAAATGAGGATGGTAAGTTATTACGACAAGTCTATCATTATTATGAAAATAGTAAATGACAATGGAGCTATTATGTTTGACAATGGATATTATACAAGAGTTGGAGCGAACAATGATCCAGAACCAGTTTCTGCTCCAGAGATGCCTGCATTTTTTTCAAAATTTGCTAAGAACTAAGTAAGGTAGTGATAACAAAATCCACCAAAATCACGCGGACACAGCGGAAAATCTGTATTTTCCAACATGAATCACACGAAAAATCATCATTCACACCGCAATACACTGGTCTGATATCATGAAGTGAAGGCAGACGTACAGAGTTGGATCAGGCAGTGTTACTTTTATCATCGAGTAATCACTGACTGACAGATTAGTAATATAGAGTGCTATCGCAAGATAACCTTGTGTCCAAGCATAAGATTGAGGGCTATCGAGAAATATTGTCCGATAGCCCTTTTTCTGTCGCTTACTTTTCATAGCACTTCCAATAAAACATCCACCATACCGCCGCAGACCATGCCTTCGTCCTCAGCATCTTTTCCGGTCATATCAGCGTGATGGAGTACCAGCGAGAGGTTTTCCTGGGACATAAGACGGAGGGATCTCTGGATGATATCTGCTTCCAGACAGCCTCCGCCGATGGTTCCCACAGTTCTTCCATCCTGGTAAACCAGCATTTTTGTCCCGGCTTCTCTGGGAGAGGAACCTTTTTTGGTCACGATAGTGGCCAGGACTTTTTTGATGTCTTTGTCCTTTTCATCTAAAATTGCCCTGAGGATTTCTTTTGTAAAACCGCCCCGCTTCCGGCAGCGGTTTTTTTCCTGTATCACTTCAGCTATGATGGAGACGCCGATCTCTTCCGGAGTTTCGCCTCCGATAGGCAGACCGATGGGAGTGTGTACGGATTCCAGTACCTGGGGATCGGCACCCTGTTCCAGCAGAGCCTGCTTTACTTTGACAGTCCGGGCCCGGCTTCCCATCATGCCGATATAGGCATGCTCTTTTTTCATGATCTTTTCCAGACACACCTGATCGTAACGGTGGCCTCTGGTCACAATGATAAAATAGGTATCCGGATCCCCGGGGATTTTTTTCAGCCCTTCTTCAAAGGGTTCGCAGAGCACGGTATCTGCACCGGCTCTTCTGGCATTGTCGGCAAACTTCGGCCGGTCTTCCAGGACTGTGACAGTACAGCCGATCATACGGCCGATCTGGATCACAGGAATGGATACATGGCCGGCGCCGCAGATCACCAGTTTTTGCTCATGGGCCGGAAATTCACAGAAGATCCGGGTATTGTTCTCTGTAATAATACCGGGAGCAGAGACATCCGGGAGAGTATCGGATATTTGTGAGAAAAATCCTCCCTTTTTGGATTCCCACTGGAGGACTCCGTCCACAACAAAAGCTTTTTCTCCTTTTGCTTCTCCTTCCAAAGCCGTAAGAATGAGTGTCTGACGGTTAGGATTGCAGGAGGCGATGAGGTGGTACAGTTCTGTCATATGTTAAACTCCTTTCCCAAAAAATAAAAATATATTATTCTCAAAATAGAATAATTGGAAAAAAGTGAATTCATTGACTCTATTTTGAAAACAAATTATAATTAAGACAAAAGATTCAGAAAATTATTGATGTGTACCGCAGGGGTCTTTATCGGGCCCTTTTCCTGTCAGATCTCTGAGGCGCCGCATACCTGTTTCAGACAGAAAAACCAGTTCGCTGGGATTTCCTCTCCCGTCTTCTCCGCTAAGGCGGAGGAAATTGGCGGTTTCGTAATAATCCATAGGCAGAGTACGGCGGAATATTTCTCCGGTGGCTTCGTCTCTGACCTCTACAGTAACCTGTTTTGCGTGAATTTCTTTCAGTTCCATTCATATTTCTCCTTTTTATATGCCTATTGTAGCAAAGGGAGAAGAATTTGACCAGAAAAAGATAAGAATTTAAGGTTCCAAACCTTAAAGATAGAGGGCCGCTGTGAATAGAATTTGCCGGCGGCAGAGTTCATAACAACAAAATAAGGAGGTGGAAGGATGATAAAAAAAATCCTTATCATTAACGGCACTCAGCGGACCCTGGTCGTAGAGGGACAGGAGTCCTTAGCTGAAGTACTCCGTGACAGGCTTCTTCTTACAGGATGCAAGATCGGCTGCGGCGAAGGCCACTGCGGCGCCTGTAATGTGATCGTGGACGGAAAAGTGACTCGTTCCTGTATTACCAAGATATCTAAGGTGCCTGACTATGCCAAGATCGAGACCATCGAGGGAATCGGGACGCTGGAGGACCTTCATCCTCTGCAGGCAGCCTGGATCGCTCATGGCTGCGCCCAGTGCGGTTTCTGTTCGCCGGGCTTTATTATGAGCGCAAAGGTGCTTCTTGAGAATAATCCCGCACCATCCAGAACAGAGGTCAGGGAATGGTTTAACAAGAACCGGAATCTCTGCCGCTGTACGGGATACAAGCCTTTAGTAGACGCAGTTATGGATGCGGCCCGTGTACTGCGGGGGGAGATCACAAAAGAAGATCTGATGTTCCAGCCTACAGACAATAGGATCCTGGGGACCAGTTATGCCCGGCCCTCAGCGGCGGCAAAGGTTACGGGGTCCTGGGATTTCGGAGCAGATGAGATTAAGACACTTCCTGAGGATACTCTCCAGATCGCCCTGGTCCAGGCGGAAGTATCTCACGCACTGATCAAAGGGATAGATACCTCAGAAGCAGAAACTATGCCAGGCGTATACAGGATCATTACATACAAGGATGTTCCCGGCAAGAACAGGATCACCGGACTTATTACCTTCCCTACAAATAAAGGAGACGGCTGGGACCGTCCCATTCTCTGCGACGAGAAAGTGTTCCAGTATGGAGACGCCATCGCTATGGTATGTGCGGATACAGTAGCCCATGCAAAAGAAGCGGCCAAACATGTGAAGGTTGATCTGGAACTGCTGCCTGCTTATATGTCCGCGCCGGAGGCCATGGATCCCGACGCTATTGAAATCCATCCGGGCACGCCGAATGTTTATTATGAAACCAACTGTATAAAAGGGGAAGACACTGCGCCTATTATGGAGACGGCTCCCAATGTGATAGAAATGGACGCCTACTGCTCCCGCCAGCCCCATATGCCTATTGAGCCGGATGTGGCTTATGCCTATATAGATGAGGAAGGAAGAGTAACCATCCATTCCAAATCCATCGGCATCCATCTCCACCATGCCATGATCTGTGCAGGAATAGGGGTAGAGCCGGAAAAACTGCGGCTGATACAGCTCCATGCCGGAGGAACCTTTGGCTATAAATTTTCTCCAACCATCGAAGCTCTGGTAGGTGTGGCGGCGCTTGTCACAGGACGTCCGGTGGCGCTGAACTTTGATATGTACCAGATGATCACTTATACAGGAAAGAGAAGCCCGGGCTTTATGCACATTAAGCTGGCGGCTGATGAGAAAGGAAAGATCCTGGCCCTGGAAGGAGACAACCTTATTGACCATGGTCCCTACTCAGAATTCGGAGACCTGCTGACTATGCGTCTCAGCCAGTTTGTGGGGGCCGGAGTGGATATTCCTAATATCCGGAACAGGTCACGCACTGTCTGCACCAATCACGCATATGGAGCTGCTTTCCGGGGATACGGCGCGCCTCAGTCTTTTATGGGCGGCGATATCGCTATGGATATGATGGCAGCCAAGATGGGGATCGATCCCTTTGAGTTCAGAGCCATGAACTGCTACAAAGAATCCGCAGAGTCTACCACTCCTAACGGATGCAAGCCGGACGTATACTGTCTGGAAGATCTGTATGATCTGGCAAGACCTTATTACCAGAAGAATAAAGCTTATGCGGAAACCTTGAACAAGGAAAAAGGGGAAAACGGCAAGTTCAAATACGGAGCCGGAGTGTCACTGGGGGTTTATGGATGCGGACTGGACGGTGTGGACTCTTCAGAGGCCTGGGCAGAGCTGAATCCGGATAACACGGTAACGATTTATGATTCCTGGGAAGATCACGGACAGGGCGCAGATATCGGCACCCTTACCCATGCCCACGAAACTCTCCGCCAGGCAGGCTTTACTCCGGACCAGATCAGGCTGGTGATGAATGATACAGGAAAGACTCCGAACTCCGGACCTGCAGGAGGATCCCGTTCTAATGTTATGACAGGAAACGCAGTGCGGGTTGCCTCGGAGATGCTGGTGAACGCCATGAGAAAACCAGACGGAACCTACCGTACCTATGAAGAAATGGTAGAAGAAAAACTTCCGTTAAAGTATGAGGGCAAATGGGTGGCTACCGCATGTACAGACTGCGATCAGGAAACAGCCCAGGGAAATCCTTTCTCTGTGTATATGTACTGTATCAACCTTCCTGTGGTACAGGTAAATATGGAGACAGGCAAGGTAAAGGTTGTGAAATTTACCATGGTATCAGATTTCGGAACCATAATCAACAAAACCGTTGTGGACGGACAGGTAATGGGAGCTATCGCCCAGGGTATCGGTCTGGCCCTGTCAGAGGATTTTGAAGATCTGAAGAAGCATACCAGCCTGCTGAAGTGCGGAATTCCTTATCCTAATGATATCCCGGATGATATTGAACTGGTTTATCAGGAAAATCATCCCAGACCCCTTGGGCCATACGGAGCCGCAGGCTGCGGCGAGGGACCTTTGGCGGCGCCTCATCCGGCAATCCTGAACGCCATTTACAGCGCTACGGGAGCCCGGATCACCAGAGTTCCGGCCAGACCGGAAGTGGTGAAAGCTGCGCTGGACGCTCTGTAAAATGACAGAAAAATAAAAAACAGAGGGGCTGTCGCATTAGTCGATTTTGATTAGTGCGGCAGCACCTTTTACCCATATATTATTCTGGAAATAGATAATTAATATAGGAGAGAAAATATGGAACATAAGGATCGGGGCTTTGTGGGAAAGCATTATTTAATGAAACAGGCTTTCGGCCAGGAAGAGCTTCATCAGAGAGAGGCAGTGTGTACCAGAGAGGATCCCCCCGGGTGTTCCGCGGCGTGTCCCCTTCATCTGGATGTGCGGACTATCTGCGCTTATGGGGCGAAAGGAGATTTTGGAAAAGCCGCAGGGGTCATTCGCGGAGTTACTCCTTTTCTCCATCTTCTGGCAAGGTCCTGCCCCGGGATGTGCCAAGAGGCCTGCGCCTTGTCACGGGTAGGAGAGGGGATCCAGATGAAGGCTCTGGAAAAAGCCTGCGCTTTGTATGGAGGAAAAGAAAGAGGCAGCCGCTTTCTGATCCCGCGGAAGAATAAAAAAGTGATCGTGGCAGGAGATGATCTCTTTGCCCTGGCCTGCTGCTGGGAACTGGGGAAAAAGGGATATGAGATCTTCTGGTATACACGGTGTCAGAATAGGAAGGAGCCCTTGCTTTGCTGGAATCTGACGGAAGAGGAAGCTGAGGGAGACTCCGCTTCTTTGGCTCTCTACCGGATTACACAAAAAATAAGAACAGGGGCAGAAGAGGAAATCTCAGAATGGGCGGAACAGGGGGATGCTCTTTGCTTGTCGCCGGATCTCTGGCGCGGAGGTCTTCCGGAAAATACCTTTGGAACAGAAGAGAAATGGGAAGAAAGAGAGGCTGCGGTCTGGATACTGGCCTGGGCGAAATATACAGCGGCAAAGGCTGACCGGTATCTCCAGGGAGCATCTCCGGAAGGACTCAGACCGCCTGGGCCTGAGGAAAGCCGTTTATATGTGACAATGGATGGAGTGGGAGGAAGCCGGGCCCTTGCCGGACCAGAGAACCCTGACAGAGAACAGGCTGAGGCGGAAGCAGGCCGCTGCATCCAGTGCCAGTGCCTGGAATGTGTAAAGGGCTGCGTATATCTTCAGGAGTATAAGCGGAATCCCAGGGGAGCTGTCCGGGAGATTTATAACAATCTTTCCATTGTCATGGGAAATCATATGGCAAATGGGATGATCAATGCCTGTGACCTGTGCGGCCAGTGCAAAGCTGCCTGTCCTAAGGGGTTTGATTATCCGGAGGTGTGCCAGATGGCCAGGAAGATCATGGTGGAGACAGAGAAAATGCCTCCTTCTGCTCATGAGTTCGGACTCCTGGATCAGCAGTTTTCCTTGGGGGAAGGGTTTCTGGCCAGGCCTCAGCCGGGATATGACCGCTGCAGGTATCTGTTCTTCCCCGGATGTCAGGCCTTGGCAGTGTCGCCGGATACTGTAGAAGCAGCTTATAGAGATCTGTCAGAACGGCTTTCGGGGGGCGTGGGACTGATCCTTGGCTGCTGCGGGGCCTTGTCCCAATGGGCAGGAAGAGAGGATCTGGCAGAGGAGGCTTTGGAGAAAATCCGCAGCGCCTGGAAAGAGATGGGAGAGACGGAAGTGATCTGCGCCTGTCCCACCTGTATGAAGATTTTAAAAGAAAGGACGGAAATTCCTGTCACAGGAATATGGCAGGTACTTCTGGAACTGGGAATAGATCCTGTGACAGAGGAGACAGTAGCCATACAGGATGCCTGCGGAGCCAGAGGAGATCATGAGACCCAGGATCAGATCAGGGCCTTTGCGGCGGCTCTGGGGTGTCAAACAGAGGAAATCCCATTTTCGGGGGATCTTTCTCCCTGCTGCGGATACGGAGGGATGGTCCGGTTCGCAAATCCGGAAATGTCTGAAAAAAAGGCTTCTTTTGCAGCCGGCAGGACTTCCGGGAAGATCCTGACCTACTGCATGGCCTGCAGGGATCAGCTGACCAGAGCGGGAGCAGATTCTGTACATATCCTGGAACTGGCTTATGGAACAGGTCCGGGTCCGGTGCCGGATCTGTCCCAGCGGAGAGCCAACCGTCTGAAACTGAAGGAAAAACTGCTGGAAGAAATCTGGAAAGAAGAAATAAGGAGGGAAATCATGCTGCCGGTCTTTTATGAAAATGGAGCGGAAGAAGAAATGGATAGGCGTATGATCCTGAAAAGCGACGTAGAAGCTGTGCTGAAGGCTTATGAAGCTTCGGGAGAAGCGGTGGAAGATCCCGAGAAGGGATGGCTGGCTGCATCTGCCAGGATCGGGAACGTTACCTTTTGGGTAAAGTTCAGAGAGACAGAGAAAGGCTATCTGGTATACGGAGCCTACAGCCATCGGATGACAGTGGAGTAAAGGAGGGCGGAATGGGAGAAAAGACTTACTATTCCATGGATCCCATGGGAAAACTGATGTGTCATAAATGCAGGAGAGAACTGGTCAGAGGAAAAGCAGTGTTCAGTTATCTGGGGAATGCCTTTCCTGTAGAACTGCCGGTGTGTCCGGAATGCGGATACATTTATGTGCCGGAGGAACTGGCTGTGGGCAAGGTCCTTTCTGTAGAACGCAGCCTGGAGGACAAATGATCGGCCTTCATCCCGGGGGAAAAGAAATGACAGTCCGCCTTCTGGATCTATCAGGAATATGCCCTCCTGCCGGAATCCTGGAACTGGGCGCCGGCGGGGGAGATACAGCGGGATATCTGAAATCTCTGGGATTTGAAGTAAAAGCAATAGACCTGAACCCGGCAGGTCCGGACGTGGAGCCAGGGGATATGAGAAAGCTGGACTTTGCAGAGGAGAGTTTTGACTGCTGTCTGGCAGAATGCAGTATTTCCGGCTGCGGAGGCGGCGGCGCCGCCTTAAGGGAGGCGTTCCGTGTGCTGAAACAAGGCGGCTGCCTGCTGGTGTCAGATGTTTTTTTTCATAAGAAAAACGCGCCCTGTCTGTCAATGGAAAAGCCCCTGACATGGAACTGCTGGAAGGATGGTTTTGAGGAAGCTGGGTTCCGCCTGGAAGAAGCCAGGGACGAAACAGGAGCATGGAGAGAATTTTTTCTGGAAAGTCTCTGGAACGGAAATGCAGAGGAAAGCTGTGTGGATTTCTTCAGAGAGGCAGGAAGAGCCGGGTGCGGATACTTTCTGGCCTGTCTCAGGAAAGGAGAGAAAAATGGATTTATTTGACCGTATGCTGGAACTGTCAGGGCAGGGATTTTACTGCGCCCAGATCTTAATGATCCTGGCCCTGGAATCGGAAGAAAAAGAGGATCCGGATCTGGTCCGGGCCATGGGGGGATTAAACGGAGGTCTTGGATTTTCAGGAAGAGTCTGCGGCGCTCTTACGGGAGGCTGCTGCTTTCTGAGTTACTTTCTGGGAAAAGGAGAGGCGGAAGAATTGGAAGATCCGGAGGCTGCGCTTTTGATCGGAAGGCTGGCGGAGTGGTTTGAAGAGACAACAAAAAGCAAATATGGAGGGTGCAGCTGCCGGGAAATCCTGGACGGAGACCCAAGAAACAAATTTCAGCGGTGCCCGGAGCTGGTGGAAGCAGTGTATCACAAATGTGTGGAGCTGCTCCAGGAAAAAGGAGGGATTCCATGAAAGGAGCAGGACTGATCCCGGCGGCAGGAGGATCCAGACGGATGGAAGGATTTAAGCCTCTGCTGCAAATAAATGGATTTCCCATGATCGCTATGACGGTTCAGAGCATGAGTAATGCAGGGATCAGAGACATCACTGTGGTGACAGGATATCGGGGAGATGAGGTGAAGAAAGTTCTGGAGCCCATGGGTGTAAGGATCATAGAAAACCGGCGCTGGCAGGAAACGGATATGCTGGCTTCTGTGAAGCTGGGGCTGGAAGCGGCGGATAAAAAGGACGGAGTATTCATTCTCCCCGGGGATATCCCTTTGACCTCGCCAGGTACTTTCCGGAAACTGGCGGAAGGGATTTCCGGGGCCAAGCCGGGAACTGAGGCTTTGATCCCCGGAGCAGGGGGAAGAACCCTTCACCCGCCTTTTCTGTTCCCTGAAGGCTGCAGAAAAGCCTTGAACTATCGGGGCGGCCAGGGACTCCAGGGAGCTTTCCGGTCTATGAAAACGGAAATCGTCACAGCAGAAGATAGGGGAGCTCAGATGGACGCTGATAACCGGAAGGACCTGGCTCAGATCCAGGACTATGCCAGAAAGCACAGGGGAATCTCCCGGGAACTGTGTGAAGAGTTCTATGATGAAGTTTCTCTGCCGGCTCATATCCGGACCCATTGTCTGGCAGTAGGGGAAATGGCGGCCTGGATGGCGAAGAGCCTGATCGATGCAGGAGTTTTTCTGGACATGGAACTGTGCAGAAGCGGAGGGTATCTCCACGATGTGCTGAGACTGGAGCCTTTCCATGAAAAAGCCGGAAAAAAATTTCTGGAGGAGAAGGGATACCTGGCTCTTGCAAAGATAGTAGGAGCACACAGAGGGTTTGAAAAGGAGCCGGATACTCTTTGCACAGAGGAAGCGCTGGTATGCCTGGCGGATAAACTGATCATGGAGGGCAGGCGTGTGTCTCTGGAAGAGCGGTACAGGAAAGCTTTAGAAAAAAAAGAGGTAAAAAAGAGGATTCTGCGGGATATAGAGATCTGCCGTCGGCTGATAAAGGAATTTGAGGTGATGACAGGTGAAAGATTATGAACCCAAAATATATTTGAATAATGCGGCTACTTCCTGGCCGAAACCGGAGTGTGTGGCTTCGGCTATGGCAGAAGCCCTGAAAAATCTCCCCGGAGATGCCGGAAGAGGAGGAATCCGGGATTTTAATATTTTTGATCAGGCAAGGGAAGAACTGGCAGCTCTGATGGGAATTGGCTGTCCGGAAAGAATCGCTCTGGGGAGCAATTCTACCTGGGGGCTGAACCAGGCTGTTTTCGGTTTCCCTCTGGAGCCGGGAGATACAGTGCTGACTACAAAGGCAGAGCATAATGCAGTACTCCGGCCTCTGCACCGCCTGGAAAAGGAGGGGATCCAGGTGATCTATCTGGATGTGGATAAGACCGGCCGGATGGAGCCTGAAATGTGGAAAAAGGCTTTGGAAAAGTACCGGCCCAGGCTGTGCGCGCTGATCCATGCTTCCAATGTGACGGGAGCTGTCAATGATGCAGAGACACTTACTGCCATGGCTAAAGCCGCCGGCGCTGCTATGCTTCTGGATATATCTCAGAGTCTGGGATGGATCTCTGTAAAGCTGGAAAAATGGGGTGTGGACATGGCTGCTTTTACAGGACACAAGTATCTGCTTGGCCCTCAGGGAACCGGGGGGCTTTATGTCCGGCCGGGACTGACCCTGAGGCCTTATGTGCTGGGAGGCACAGGCGTAAAAAGCGACCTCAGGGAAATGCCGGAAGAAATGCCTCTCCATCTGGAGGCAGGCACCGGGAACGAGCCTTCATACCACGGCCTTCTGGCAGCTTTGCGGTGGACGGCGGAAAATCCTTTAAAAAAGGAGAAGACGGAAGAAATCCTTGAATATCTGAAAGAGAGTCTGGAGAAGCTGGGGTGCCGGGTAATCCGGCCAAAACCTCCGGTAACGCCGGTGGTTTCCTTTACTGTTCCGGGCTGGCATCCGGGAGATGCGGGAGATATTTTATCCGGCAGCTATGACATTATCTGCCGGACAGGCCTTCATTGTTCGCCTATGATCATGGAAAACCTGGGAATGGAGGAAGGAACTATACGTCTGAGTTTGTCCCGGTTTACAGAAAAGGCAGACGCCGACAGGGTGCTGGAGGCTGTGGCGGCTATGAGGGAATCTCATTGAAATATCCTGAAAAGGGAGGGCAAGACCTAAAAGATGAAATTTAAGTGGAAAAAGACAGAAAACTGTTTTGCCGAAGCCAGGACTTATGAATATGAACTGCCTATTACCGGACAGGAGCTGTCCGTCAGGCTGGAGGGCTTTGAAGTAAAAGAAAACCACAGTTTCCGCCGTCCGGTTTTCTCCGCAAAGAAGGGCGGACTGGAAGTGAAGGGGATCCTGAAGGAAAAAGTTGTAAAGATCAATTATACGGCAGACAACTGGGAGACAGAAAAAGAACAGATGGAAAAGTGGATGGAAGACCAGGAAATCTATATTTCAGAGCCGGGGGAAAGCATCTGTCCTCAGTGTCTGAAAGTCCTGCCTGCAGGAAAAGTGGAGAGAGAGGATGGAATCTACCTGGTGAAAGAATGCCCGGAACATGGAAAGTTTGAGGCACTGATCTGGGAAGGATCGCTGGAAAGTTATCAGGCTTGGGGGAAAACGATCCTTCCTCCGGATTCAGTTCCTGCTGCCCTTCCTCAAAAGAAAGGGTGTCCTCTGGACTGCGGACTCTGTGAAAATCATCAGCGGCGGGGCTGCTGTGTTCTGCTGGAGGTAACAGGAAGGTGCAATCTCCAGTGTCCTACCTGCTTTGCAGGGTCCGGGCCAAAGGGACGGGATGTGCCCTTTGAAGAGCTGGAGAAACAGATGAGATATCTGATGGAACACGGAGGGCCTTTTAATCTTCAGCTTTCCGGAGGGGAACCTACAGTCCGGGAGGACCTAGAAGACATTCTCCGCCTTGGAAAGGACCTGGGCTTTACTTTTTTTCAGCTGAATACTAACGGAATCCGTCTGGCAGAAGAGCCGGGATATGCAGAGAAGCTGAAGAAGGCGGGGCTTTCCTGTGTGTTTCTCCAGTTTGACGGACTGAAAGATTCTGTATACCAGGTTCTCAGAGGACGTCCTTTGCTGGAGATAAAAAAGAAGGCTATCGACGCCTGTGAAAAAGCAGGTCTAGGAGTAGTCCTGGTTCCGGTCATTGCTCCCGGAGTCAATGAAGACCAGACAGGGGACATCCTCCTTTATGCCAAAAGCAGGATGCCTGCGGTAAGAGGAGTTCATTTTCAGCCGGTCAGCTACTTCGGACGATGCAGCGAGCCGGCGGGCAGCTACCGGATCACGATCCCGAAAATGCTGGCACTTATGGAAGACCAGACAGAAGGGTGGATCCATGCAGGGGATTTTACCGGAGGAGGAGCCACCAACCCTTACTGTACTTTCCAGGCCAATTATCTGAAACAGAAAGACGGCTCAATGAAACTTCTGGCCCATGGAGAACCCAGGGCTTCCGGTGCTTCAGAGCAGGCCCGGGATTTTGTGGCCCGCCAGTGGAGCGGGACTGATGACTGCTGCTGCCAGGAGGCAGATCAGAAAGCTTCCTGCTGCGGAGAAAAGCCCCGGGAAGAGACCTGCTGCTGCGGAGGATCCACAGCGGGACTGACTCTGGATACTTCTTCTTTGGATGAATTTCTGGAAGAAATGCACAGAAATACTCTGGCGGTTTCCGGAATGCTCTTTCAGGACGCCTGGAATTTAGAATTGGACCGTCTCCGCCGCTGTTATATACTGGAAACCGACAGCCGGTATGGAATGGTGCCTTTCTGCATTTATAATCTGACAGGATCTGACGGGAGGACTTTGTATCGATGAATATAGCCAGACTGGACCTTTGGGTCCGGGAGAAAGAAGGAATCCAGACTTTGGATAGAAAAGCTGTGGATAACATTCAGCTGGAAAAACTGAACAGGCTTCTTGAGAGAGAATACAGGAGGCAGGGATTTTACAGGAACCTTCCCCGGCAGTTAAAGGCCTTGGAGGACCTGGAATCGCTGCCTTTCACCACAGAGAAAGATCTGAGGGAACAGGGAAATTCCATGGTCCTGGTCAGCCAGTCAGAGATCGAAAGAGTGAGAAGCTGGGAAACTTCGGGAACCACAGGACCTGGAAAGAGGGTGTTTTATACAGCGGAGGACAATGAGCGGACGGTCTCCTTTTTTGCAGCGGGACTTTCCGAGCTGATCTATCCGGGAGAGAAAGCTATGATCGCTATGCCTTTTACGGGGAACAGGGGACTGGGAGAACTGATCCGGGAAGGGGTGGAAAAACTGAGGGCTGTACCTGTACCGGCAGGCAATCTGAATACCTTTAAAGAGCTGCTGGAGATTTTAGATAATGAAAAGCCGGATACCTTTATAGGTCCGCCGGTGCTGCTGCTGTCTCTGCTCCGGCTGAGACCGGCTGGCAGTATAAAAAGAGGGCTGGTCAGCGGCGACGCCTGTCCGCCGGGAGTGACAAAGGCGATCGAGGATATCCTGGGGACCAGACTATATCCCCATTATGGATCCAGAGAAATGGGACTGGGAGGAGCGGTTACCTGTCCGGCTTTTCAGGGTATGCATCTGAGAGAAAATGATATTATCGGGGAAATCGTAGATGAAAAGGGGAAAAGAGTGCCCAAAGGAGAATGGGGAGAGCTGGTGATCACTCTGACAGAAGCCAGAGCAATGCCTCTGATCCGTTACCGTACAGGGGACAGAACTCGTTTTTTACCGGGTGCATGTCCCTGCGGCTGTTGTCTGCGGCGGCTGGACAGGATCAGCCGGATGGGGGCAGAAAAAGAAATGGAAGAGCTGGATGACGTGATATTCCAGATTCCCTGGATCGTGGATTACCGGATATCCAGAAAAGGAGAAGAGCTGGAGATAGAAGGGCTGACAACAGCAGAGGACAGGGAAGGAGAAATCAAGAGACTTCTTCCCGGAGAGTGGAAAGGAAAAAGACTTGGCAGTATCTGGAAACAGGCGGGATCTGAAGACGGCCCCTGTTACCGGGGAAAACGCAGAGTTGAGGATAGAGAAAATAGCAGAAACAGGCAGGTGGAAAGCAGATGAATGAGTTTTATTATATCGCCCGGCTGCGGATCAAACGCAAAGATGATAAGGGAAATGAATATTTTGGCAGGGGAGTGGCGGACCTTCTCCACGGCGTGGATGAATTCTGTTCCCTGAACCTGGCGGCCAGACATATGGGAATGGCTTACAGCAAGGCCTGGCGGATTGTCCGTCAGGCGGAAGAAGCCCTGGGAATACAGCTGCTGCATAGGATGAGAAAAAGCGGCTCTACCCTCACAGTGGAAGGGAGAAAGATGCTGGAAGCTTACGAAGAAGCGGAGAGGGCTGCCTGGGCGGCTGCAGATGCGGTTATGGAGCGGTATTATGGAGACGGGAAAAATGGAGAAGATAAAAAAGGCGCTGTCCCGGAGCCGGGGGATCCTGGTAACGGATTTTGACAGAACCCTGACCCTTTCCGGAAGTTCCCTTCACGGGGCGGTCCATGTACTGGGAGAGGATTCCGGACTGGCTATGGGAAAGGACAAGATTTTTCAGACTCTGGGAAAATCTGTTTTAAGCCAGGCAAAGAAGGGCCAGGAGACGGAAACCTTCAGGAAAATGGCAGAGGACTGGTGGCGGGAGCAGATGGAACTGTATGTAAGAGAAGGGATCAGTGAAGAAACTCTGAGAAAAGCGGCACAGCTGCTGCCTCCCCGGATGGAGACCTTGGAGCTTCTGAAACTTTGCAGTGAAGAAGATCTTCCGGTCTGGATCGTCTCCGCCGGACTGGGAAATGTGATCCGGTTCTGGCTGGAGATACGGGGATTCTCACACAAGGGGATCCGGGTGCTGGCCAATGAACTTTATTATGCAGAGAATCTCCCCGGAGCATACGGGGAGATCATTACGCCATGGAATAAAAAGGAGAGATTCTTTGAAACAGCAGATCCGGCGGAAGATCAAAAACTGATTTTCCTTGGAGACAAAAGAGAAGATCTGAGATGGAGAAAAAACAATGAAGACAGCTATCTGGTCCGGGGAGAAGAAATTGTTAAAATAGAGGAATTTCCTTGAGAAAACAGGAGAAGATTGCTATAATTAGTATACAATTTTCGGAGATTTGCCGAATATTTTTGGGTTACAAGTGAGAAGACTTTATTTTTCTGATAGCTTTAGGGCAAAGCGTGTAAATCCACGTTTTGTATATAAAATTTCTGAATAAGAAAGGAGAAAGCAAATGAGAAAAAAAGTTCTAGCAGTACTGCTGGCAGGTACAATGGCATTGGCTATGGGAGCCTGCGGACAGGGAAACGGCACAGAGACGTCCGGCACAGGAGAATCTTCTTCAGGGGAGACTGATTCTACAGAAACAGATTCTGAGACCGGAGAAACTGCTGATGAAGGAGAAGAGGTGGAACTGACAGTATTTGCAGCTGCATCTCTTACAGAAACTCTTACGGATATCAGCGAACTTTATAAGGAAGAGCATCCGGAGGTGGACCTGATCTTTAATTTTGACTCATCAGGAACTTTAAAGACTCAGATCCAGGAGGGCGCTGCCTGCGATCTTTTTATTTCTGCAGGCCAGACCCAGATGGATCAGATGGACAGCGCTGCAGACCCATCTGTGAATACAGAAGGTCTTGATCTGGTGATGAAGGACTCAAGAGTTGACATTCTGGAGAATAAAGGAGTGCTCTGTGTCAGCGAAAACAGCAGCGTGCCATTAGAAACTTTTGATGATATGGCGGCGGCTCTTAAAGAGGGGACGATCCTGCTGGGAATGGGAAACAGCGATGTGCCGGTAGGACAGTATACCCGGAAGATTCTGGAATATTATGGACTGGATGAAGAAAAGCTGGCTGCTGACGGTCTGATTTCTTATGGAAGCAATGTAAAGGAAGTAACAACTCAGGTTTCCGAAGGTGCTGTAGACTGCGGTGTGATCTATTGTACAGATGCTTACTCTGCAGGACTTACTGCTTCTGATTACGCCACACCGGAGATGTGCGGGCAGGTAATCTATCCGGCTGCTGTTATGAAGAACAGCCGGCATCCGGAGGAGGCACAGGCTTTCCTGGATTTTCTGCAGACAGATCCCTGCATGGAAATCTTTGAACAGGTAGGCTTCTCCAGGGTGGAAGAAGGATGATGGACTGGTATCCCCTCTGGAACTCTCTGAGGATCGCGGCGGTCAGCTGCATAGTTGTATTTTTTCTGGGAATCCTGGCGGCTTATTATATAGCCCGGCTTCCCAGAGGCGTCAAAGGTATACTGGACGTGATATTAACCCTGCCTATGGTGCTCCCGCCTACAGTATGCGGCTATTTTCTGCTGATCCTGCTGGGACCTCAAAGACCTTTGGGGAAATTTCTGGCAAATTTCGGCGTACAGTTTGCTATGACCTGGTATGGAGGAATTGTAGCGTCAGCTGTGGTGGCTTTTCCGCTGATGTACCGGACGGCCAGAGGGGCCTTTGAAAGCTTTGATACAACTTTAGCTTACTCCGGCCAGACTCTGGGACTTTCCAATACCTATATTTTCTGGAGGATCCGGATGCCTGCCTGCCGCCAGGGGATCTTAGCAGGGACTGTCCTGGCTTTCGCCAGAGCACTGGGAGAATATGGAGCCACCAGTATGCTGATCGGCTATGTACCGGGAAGGACTGCCACTATATCCACTACAGTCTATCAGCTTTGGAGGACAAATAATGAGCAGGAAGCCTTTCTCTGGGTTATAGTAAATGTAGTTATATCCACGGTGATCCTGCTGGCAGTAAATATGCTGGAACGCCGGAACAGAAAGGCAGGTGGAAGAAGATGAGTCTGTCAGTCCATATCCGGAAAAAACTGGGGGATTTTCAGCTGGCAGTAGATCTGGAGCATCCTGGCGGTATTACCGGGCTTCTGGGAGCTTCCGGCTGCGGAAAGAGTATGACCCTGAAAGCGATCGCAGGAATTGAAAAGCCGGATGCAGGAAGGATTGTCCTGGACGGCAGGGTGCTTTTTGACAGCGAAAAGAAGGTCAACCTGAAGCCCCAGGATCGGAAGGTAGGATACCTTTTTCAGAATTACGCATTGTTTCCTAATATGACTGTGGAGAAAAATATTCTCTGCGGCCTGTCCGCGGAAAAGGACAGGGGAATGCGGAAGAAAAAAATGGAAGATATGCTGGAAAAAATGGATCTTTCAGAACAGAGAAAATTATATCCGGCCCAGTTAAGCGGCGGCCAGCAGCAGAGAACTGCGCTGGCCCGGATGTTGGTCAGCGAACCGGAAGTCCTTTTACTGGATGAACCTTTCAGCGCTTTAGACTCCTATCTCCGGGAACTTCTCCAGATACAGGTGAAGGATATTCTTGCCGGTTACGGAAAAGATGTGCTTTTGGTGAGCCACAGCCGGGATGAAGTTTATTATCTCTGCGGCCGGACGGCAGTCATGGAAAAGGGCCGGATCCTGAAAACCGATGAAACAAAAAAACTTTTCGCAGATCCGGGCAGCCGTGCGGGAGCAATGCTTACGGGATGTAAAAATATCGCCGGCGCCCGGAAAATTGGAGAATATGAAGTGGAAGTGCCGGAATGGGGCATTTGTCTCCGCACAGGAAAGCCGGTAAGAGAGGATGTGTGCGCGGTGGGGCTTAGGGCTCATTATTTTAACCCTAAAGCCCGGGAAAATGTCTTCCCGGTTATATATTCATCAGAAAGGGAAGAGCCCTTCGAGATGAGGATCCTGTTCCGATATGCGGGACAGAAGGAGGGGACCGGGGATCTCTGGTGGAGACTGCCTAAGGACAGAAACCCGAGGATCATGCCGGAGAAGCTTGGCATTGCCCCTCAGAATGTTCTGCTTCTTTATCCGGAGCAGATACAGGAGGATGAGATATGAAGTTAATACGTACAGAAGATGCGGTAGGACAGGTGCTCTGTCATGACCTGACCCAGATCATCAAAGGGGTCTCCAAAGGCCCCCGGTTCAGGAAAGGGCATATTGTCGCAGAGGAAGATATCCCCGTTCTTTTGAGTATGGGAAAAGACCAGCTCTATGTATGGGAAAAAGATGATACTGTCTACCATGAAAATGAAGCAGCCCGGATCCTGTGCCGGGTTTCCGGGGGAGAAAATATGATCCCCTCTGAAGTTAAAGAAGGCAAGATTGAACTGACTGCTGCCTGCGACGGACTGTTTATGGTTGATGTGGAAAGACTGGATGCAGTCAACGAGATCGACCAGGTGATGATCGCTACCAGACACAGTAATACTCCGGTGAAAAAAGGAGATAAACTCCTGGGGACCAGGGTGATCCCTCTGGTGATCAAAAAGGAAAAAATGGAGTTGGTCAAAAAGACGGCAGGGGAGAAGCCTCTTTGCCGGCTTTTGCCTTACAGTTTGAAGAAAGCAGGGATCATTACCACCGGAAATGAGGTATTTTATGGAAGGATCCAGGATACCTTTACCCCAGTAGTTAAAAACAAACTGGAGCAATACGGTATACAGGCAGAAGATCATATCACTGTGGGAGATGAAAAAGAAAAGATCACAGCAGGGATCCGAAAGCTGAAGGACCGGGGATGTGAACTGATCATAGCCACAGGAGGCATGAGCGTGGACCCCGACGACCAGACGCCGGGAGCTATAAAAGAAAGCGGGGCTGAGGTAGTTACCTATGGAGCTCCTGTACTTCCGGGAGCTATGTTCTGCCTGGCCTATTTCTCCGACGGCACACCGGTTATGGGGCTGCCCGGCTGTGTCATGTATGCAAAAACCACGATCTTCGATCTGGTCCTGCCCAGGATCGCGGCAGGAGTCCGGATCTCCAGGAAGGATATTACCAGGCTTGGAAATGGAGGATTGTGTCTGGGTTGTGAGGAATGCCGCTGGCCGGACTGCGGCTTTGGGACCGGCTGAATGCTGACAGGGAAAGGGACGAGCTTGGGTTCTGGAATAAAAGAGTGATTATAAAAACTCCTAAATATAAGGGGAAAAACAAAGAAAAACCCCTTATATTTAGGAGTTTCTGCGTTTTAAAGGAAAACGGCTTAAAAGTAAGCTGGCTGAAATAATAAGATATGTCTTGACAATAATCCGAAATCGTAATATACTTTCCATACTCCGATTTCGGATTATTTTTGGGAACAAGGAGGAGAATAATTGGAAAAAGAATCGGAAAAAAGATATCAGGAATTTATCAGCGCCTCTAAAGAAGCAGATGATGTCTATCATACACTGGCACTGAAATTTGGGCTTTCCGACAGTGCCATGTGGATTTTGTGTACCATGCGGGAAGCAGATCGGGAGTTGACCCAATCGGAGATCGCAGAGGAAATGTCTATGAGCCGGCAGACTATAAACTCTGCTATTAAGAACCTGGAAAAACAGGGATATCTTTATATGGCGCCGGCTCCCGGTGACAGGAGGAACAAGACTCTTTCTTTCACAGCAAAAGGGGAAGACTTTGTGAAAAGGACCGTAGACCGGATGCTGGATCTGGAGCATCAGGTCTTTGCAAAGCTGGAAGTACAGGAACAGGAACAGATCACGGAGATTCTCCGGAAGTATACCAGATACATGAAAGAAGGAGCGGAAAAAATCTGACAATTACAAAAGAGAGAGACATAACAGGAGGATTTTATGAAGACGGTATTACGGTTTATGAAACCGTATAAAAGATTATGCTTTTTTACATTACTGGTAACAGTGCTGGATGTGGCGGGCGGCCTGCTGATCCCCAGACTGACGGCAGATATGGTCAATATAGGCGTGGCCGGAGGAAGCCTGGGCTATATGCTGGAAAAAGGCGGTCAGATGATCCTGATCGCTTTTCTTGCAGGAGCAGGAGCTCTTGGGGGAAGTTACCTGTGCGCAGATCTGTCTGCAAAACTTGGCAGGGATATGCGAAATGCAGTATATGACAAATCTCTGGAATTTTCAGGAGAGGATTTTCAGAAATTTGGGACCGGTTCCATGATCACAAGGACTTTAAATGATATTAATGTGATCCAGCAGGCCGTGGTCTGGTGTATTCAGATGGTAGTCCCTGTTCCGGTGGTCTGTATCATGGGCACTTCTCTGGCTTTTGCCATAGATTTTCAGATGGGGCTGCTGCTTATCGGAGTGACGGTCCTTATCATTGTATTGGCTTTGTTTGTGACCAGGAAAGCATCGGAAATTTTTGACCGGCTCCAGCGGTTCCTGGATCGGATGAATGTAGTCCTCCGGGAGAATATTACAGGAGTCCGGGTGATCAGGGCTTTCCACAAAGAGCGGCGGGAAGAGGGAAGAATGAGGAAAACCTTTGAGGACTATGCAGAGTCTTCCATCCAGGCAAACATGCTTTTTGCAGGACTGGATGTGGCGGCTTTTACAGTGATCAATCTGTGTATTGTCCTGATCCTCTGGCTGGGAGGAAACCGTATCGGCCGGGGATTTATGCAGATCGGGGACATAACAGCCATGACAGAATATGTGATTCTCATTCTGTTTTATATTATTATGGCACAGATGGTGATCATCCTCCTTCCAAGGGCCAGAGTCTGTATCCGCCGTATGGAGGAGGTGCTGGAGACAGTGCCTGAAATACAGGACACAGAGGAAAGTGCAGCCCGGCCGGAGGAAGAGGGAGAGGAAATCCTGCGCTTTGAAAATGTGGGATTTTGTTTTTCAGATGCAGAAGAAAACACACTGAAAAACATCAGTTTTACCTGCAGAAGGGGAGAAACTACGGCGATCATTGGAAGTACGGGAAGCGGGAAATCTACTATAGCCAGGCTGATCCTCAGATTCCATGATGTAAGCCAGGGAAGGATCTTGTTCAGAGGACAGGATATCCGCAGTCTTCCCCAGAAAGGGCTGCGGAAGGAAATTTCTTATGTGCCCCAGAAAGCCTGGCTTTTTTCAGGGACCATAAAGGAAAATCTGGCCCAGGGTAAAGAAACGGCCGGAGAGGAAGAAATGTTCCATGCATTGAAGACCGCTCAGGCTGATTTTGTGAAAAATCTGCCTCAGGGTCTGGAGACAAAAGTGGCCCAGGGAGGCACAAATTTTTCCGGAGGGCAGAAGCAGAGACTGTGTATTGCCAGAGCCCTGATGAAGAAGACCGGCCTTTATGTATTTGATGACAGTTTTTCAGCCTTGGACTTTAAGACAGATAAAGCCTTGCGGGAGGCTTTGAAAGAAGAGACAAAAGAAGCGGCAGTGCTGATCATTGCCCAGAGGATCAGTACCATCTTACATGCCAGCCAGATCGTAGTCCTGGATGAAGGCAGGATCGCAGATGTGGGTGATCATGAATATCTTATGGAACACTGTTCCGTATACAGAGATATTGCCAGATCCCAGATGAAAGGAGAGGAGTAAGTATGGAAGAGAACAGCCAGGCTTTATTTGAAGAGCAGGAGTTTGAAATGCCCAGCCGGCCTCTGGAGACTTTAAAGAGAATGTGGGATTCTGTAGAGGAGCAGCACGGCCGTCTTCTGGTGGTTTTGGTATCTGTGATCTTTTACACCCTTCTTTCTATTTTGGCGCCTGTTTACAGCGCGGGGATCATTGATCTGCTCTGGGAAAAGATACAGGAAGCAGTCAGAGGCGGACAGGCTTTTTCTGTGACCTGGGGATCAGGAGGCAGGGAGATCTGTATTCTTCTTGTCGTTTACGGAGCAACTTCTCTGTTCTACGGCCTTCAGAATTTTCTTATGGCCAGCTTTGCGGAGCGGCTCAGCCTGAAACTGCGGACAGATATCAGTCAGAAACTTTCACGGCTTCCTCTTTCCTATTTTGACGGACATCAGCCGGGAGAAATCATGAGCCGGACGGTAAACGATCTGGATAAAAACGCAGAGGCTCTTCAGACGGGACTGCTTAAACTGTTTTCCGCAGTGGGTCTTGTAATAGGAGCTCTGATCATGATGTTCCGCTTTCATGTGGGACTGACGATGATCTTTCTGGTGTTTATGGCTTTTTCTCTTTTCTCTACAAAACTTTTTTCCGCCAAGACCCTGGAGTTTGCCGCCAGAAGGCAGCAGTGTGTCAGCCGGGTTACCAGACAGGTAGAGGAGGCCTACAGCGGCAGGAATATTATCAAAGCTTTTACCCAGGAAGAGAACAGTTCCCGGGATATGCATCAGGTGACGGAAGAACTGGCCCAGGCATCTAAATGGGCGGATTTTGTGACCAATGCCATTAATCCTGCGATCCGCCTCATCAATCGTCTGGGGCAGGTAGGGATTGCAGTGTTTGCGGGAAAGCTTTTGCTGGAGGGGAGTCTTTCCGTAGGAAGGTTTCAGGCCTTTTTTCAGTACGTATATCAGGCAGGGGAACCTTTGACAGAAGGGGCCTATATGATCAATTCCATGCAGTCCGCCCTGGCCTGTGTGGAGAGAGTCTACCAGCTTTTAGATGAGGAAGAGATCTCTCCGGAGCCGGAAAAACCGGAGAGGGTAGAGAAAGCCAGAGGCCTGGTAGAATTTGAAAAGGTACGTTTTGGATATTCCCCGGAAAAGATTCTTATGGAGAGCATCAGTTTCCGGGCAAAACCGGGGCAGAAGATTGCCGTGGTAGGAAGCACAGGAGCAGGAAAGACCACACTGATCAATCTGCTCATGAGGTTTTATGAGGTAAATGGAGGCAGGATCCTCCTGGACGGCATAGATACCAGGAAAATGACCAGAGGAAACCTGCGGGAAAACTTTGGCATGGTCCTTCAGGATACCTGGCTGTATCAGGGAACCATTGCAGAAAATATTGCCTATGGAAAACCGGAAGCTTCCAGAGAAGAGATCATCGCCGCAGCCAAGGCCGCACGGGTTGATTTCTTTGTAAGGACCCTGCCTATGGGATACGATACGGTACTGCAGAATGAGGCAGAGAATATCTCTGTGGGCCAGAGGCAGCTTCTGACTATAGCCAGAGTATTCCTCTGTGATCCGCCGATCCTTATCTTAGACGAGGCTACTTCCAGTGTGGATACCCGGACAGAGATGGAGATCGGAAAGGCTATGGGCAGTCTGATGAAGAACCGGACCAGCTTTGTGATCGCTCATCGGCTTTCTACTATTGTGGACGCAGATCTGATCCTGTTTATGGAGAATGGAAACATTATCGAACAGGGACGTCACAGGGAACTGCTGGAGAAAGGCGGAGCTTACGCCCAGCTTTATAACAGCCAGTTTGCATAGATGGAAGATAAAATGCCTTCAGCATACAAAGAAGTTTACTTCTATATGCTGAGGGCAGATTTTATATACGGGAAAATTTGAAAAATAGAAAATGCATAAAGATATTGAGTTTAGAAAAGAAGCGTTCTATAATGAGAGGAAAATATTATCTCAGATAGGAGAACCTAAAGATGAAAGAAAGAGCAAGAGTATATTTGGAAAAAGGATCCAAATACGGAAGTGGACTTGACTTGAAGAATCTGGAAACAGTTCTTCCCTCAGCAGGCTTACACAGAGAGGCCGGAAAAGGAGGGAAGAAACATGGATAAGGCAAAGATACAGGAAGGAGTAAAGCTGATCTTAGAAGGTATCGGAGAAGACATACACAGAGAGGGACTTGTAGAGACTCCGGACCGTATTGCCAGAATGTATGAGGAACTGGCTGCAGGATATACAGAGGATGCCGGGGTACATTTAAAGAAACGGTTTCATGTGGACAATAATGATATGGTCATGGAAAAAGATATTCCTTTTTATTCTTTTTGCGAACACCATATGCTGCCTTTTTATGGAACAGCGGCAGTTGCCTATATCCCTGATGGGGAGGTAGTAGGATTGAGCAAGATTGCCCGTACTCTGGAAGTCTTTGCAAAGAGGTTCCAGCTCCAGGAACGTCTGACCGCACAGATTGCGGATGTCTTTATGAAAGAATTAAAACCCCATGGAGTTATGGTGCTGATCGAAGCGGAACATATGTGTATGACTATGAGGGGGATCAAAAAACCAGGCACAAAGACGGTTACGGTAGTTACAAGAGGCGTTTTTAATGATGATGAGAAACTGCAGAATCAGTTCTATCGTATGCTGGAGCGGAGATGATATGGAAAGAGTCAATAAAATATGGAGACATCCTGTGTGGAAACAGCAAATGGAACATCTGGCGGAATATGAGAAAAATCGTATTTTCTGCAGACATGGCATGGATCATCTGATGGATGTGGCCAGGATCGCTTACATAGAAAATCTGGAAAAGAACTGTGGGATTTCCAAGGAAATCATTTATGGAGCGGCGCTGCTCCATGATATCGGAAGATATCTTCAGTATACGGAAGGAATTCCCCACGAAAAAGCCGGAGAAGACCTGGCTGAAGAGATCCTGAAAGACAGCGGTTTTACCGGGGAAGAGCAGATAGAGATCCTGGAAGCGATTGCCCGGCACAGAGACAAAGATATCGGAGAGGACAGCCGGCTTGCCGGAATACTCTACCGGGCAGATAAGAAGTCCAGACTCTGCGGGTTCTGTCCTGCGGAACCGGATTGCAACTGGAGTGAAGAAAAGAAGAATATGCTGATCAGCGTATAAGAGAACAGGAGAACTGCCATGAAAATCGGAAATCAATATTTTGATACAGAAAATGAATGCTACATTATGGGAATCTTAAATGTGACTCCAGATTCTTTTTCCGATGGGGGAAAGTGGAACAGTATGGATAAGGCAAAAAAACATGTGGCAGATATGATCCGGGAAGGGGCGGCGATCATTGACGTAGGAGGAGAATCCACCCGTCCTGGCCATACCCAGATCACCATTGAGGAAGAAATCCAGAGAGTTGTCCCGGTTATACGTATGATAAAGGAAAACTTTGATATCCCGGTATCTGTGGACAGCTATAAAAGCGCTGTTGTAGAAGCTGCTTTAAGGGCCGGAGCTGATATGGTAAATGATATCTGGGGGTTTAAGTATGACAAAAGGGTGGCGGACCTGACGGCACAGTACCAGGTGCCCTGCTGTCTCATGCATAACCGGGATAACACGGAATATAAAAATTTCCTGGAAGATATGTGCCGGGATCTGAGAGACTCCGTGGAGATCGCAAAGGCGGCAGGGGTCCCCGATGAAAATATCATTCTGGACCCTGGCGTAGGTTTTGGCAAAACATACGAGCAGAATCTCCGGGTCATAAACCATCTGGAATGTTTGAAAGATATGGGGTATCCGGTGCTGTTGGCTACTTCAAGAAAGTCTGTGATCGGACGGACTCTGGACCTTCCGGCAGATCAGCGGGTGGAAGGAACTCTGGTAACTACGGTAATGGGAGTGGAAAAGGGGGCATCTTTTGTCCGGGTCCATGATGTTAAGGAGAACCGGAGAGCTATACAGATGACCCAGGCCATCCTGAAGGAGTAAGAGAACGATGAAATATGATGAAATACATATAGAGAATCTGGAATTTTATGCCAGACATGGGGTTTTCCCTGAAGAAACAAAGCTGGGACAGAAATTTATCCTCTCTCTGGTCATGTATACTGATACACGGCCGGCAGGAAAGAAGGATGAGCTGGAACTGTCTATAGATTATGGGGAAGTCAGCCACTTTATCACAGAATATATGAAGAAAAATACCTTTAAGCTTATAGAGGCGGCTGGAGAAAATCTTGCCCGGGAACTGCTCTGTAGATACCCTTTGCTGAAAGGAGTTGAACTGGAGCTGAAAAAGCCCTGGGCTCCGGTAGGGCTGCCTCTGGAATATGTATCTGTGAAGATCAGCAGATTCTGGCACAGAGCGTATCTGGGGCTGGGATCTAACCTGGGAGATAAAAAGGCTTACCTGGATCAGGCGGTGAAGCGTCTGAATGAAGCGGAAGGGTGCAAGGTGGAAAAAGTCTCCGGTTATCTGGTGACAGAACCTTACGGCGGAGTGGAGCAGGATGATTTTCTCAACGCCTGTCTTCTTTTAAAGACGCTTCTTTCTCCGGAAGAACTTCTGGAAAAACTTCATGAGATTGAGAAAGAGGCCCATCGAGAAAGGATCATCCGCTGGGGGCCAAGGACCTTAGATCTTGATATTTTATTATATGACGATCTGGTCATGGAAACCGACGAATTGATCATTCCACATGTAGAAATGCATATGCGGGATTTTGTGCTGAGACCGCTAAGTGAGATAGCGCCAAATATCCGGCATCCGATCTATAAAAAGACTATTTTTCAGTTGCTGAAAGAGCTGGATTAAGAGATAGGATATAAAACCAAAAAACAGAACCGGGAAAGTTTCGGTACGATCTGTAACTTCCCGGCCCTGTTTTTATAGATCTACTTCAGCTGGATCGTAAAAGCTTCTCCTACCGGCTGATAATCATTGCTCATTTTTCCGCTGGTCTCCGGAAATCTTACCGCATACGGGGTCAGAGTCAGGCTTTCCGCCTGGTCATTTACGTAGCCGTTGTCTATGGTGCTGACTTCCATACGGCCCTGGCCGTCGTGAATAGAACGGGTGATGAATTCCACCGGATTCCCCAGATTATCTTCTCCTTTCAGGATAACGTCGTAGACTACCTTTTTGGGAGAAAGGGTGAAGAAGATTTTCTGGCCTACTTCGCTGGTAGTGTATTTTTCCAGGGATAATGTGCTGTCATCAGGCAGGGTAATGACTTCGTTTAAAGGTATGGTAACAGTATCTGCAAGAAGCTCTGCACCTGAGGCAGTAAAGGCTATGGTGCCGATCTCTCTGCCCTCTACTGAATACCGGATTTCCATATCCACAGTGCCGCTGGTATCAATATCGGGAAGGTCGATCTCCATGGTGGATACCAGATTATAGTCATCTGCCTGCTCAATGCCGCCGCTGGCTCCGCTGGAAGCCATTTTACCGTTGATAAATACCATGGCGTCAGCCATATATCCCATTTGCTTTTCCACGGTGTCCATTTTTTCAGAAGTAGTTACCGTATCGGTGATATACATCATGTTTTCGTCCATGATCACTTCATTTAAGGTTACGGTTATGCCATCCTTGGAAACAGATTCTCCTACCACTGTGGTATAGGGGGAGAGATCAGCTGAGATCCCCAGGAGCTGTCCCAGATCATAGGTGACAGATTTTACTGCGGCATAGGCGGTGATCCTGACAGAAGGGATGGATCCGGCGCAGATGAGGACCACTGCGGCGGCAGCAGCGGCCGCATATTTTACATAACGATGCTTTCTGAGGGCTCTTTTACCGGGTTGACTGGAATTTTGTTCTTTATTCTTAAAAGCTTTTTTCCAGTCTTTTATATCTTTTTGGGTTACCTGAGCAGTCGTGTAGGATTCCGGTCTGCTGTCAATATCATTTAATAAATCGTAGATGGATTCTTTCATAGGTCAGTCTCCTTTCTGGATTTTCCGGGAAATAATTTTCGGATCTTTCGTTTTCCCCGGGATAGATGGTTGTAGATCATCGGTCTGGACATGCCTGTATCCCGGCTGATCTCCTCCATGTCCTGTTCTTCCACATAAAGGCGGATAAATAAGTCTTTGTCCTGGGGTTTGAGACAGTCCAGCATCTGCTGGGTCTCACGGGAAATTTCTTCTTCAATGGCCTGAAGGTCTGTATCTTCCCGGGAAGCAGTGTGGGGGATGTTTTCTTCCCAGCTATGCTCCATAAGGTGGTGGGAATATCTCCGCAGGCAGTCCAGAGTTTTCAGCCGGGCCACCCCTGCGATCCAGTTAGCAAAGGGATTTTTCTCCGGACAGTAGGAATCAATATGCTCCCATACTGCGAAGAATACCTCGTTGATGCAATCCTCTTCGTACTGAGTCAGGTTTCCTATATGCCGGTGTATCACAGAACGGACCAGACCGCCGTAGTGGAGCATACAGTATTCCAGCGCCTTTTCATTTCCAAGGCTTATCTCCTTTATAAAATTTTGTTCTGTTATTTTCATAAGTTCTCCTTCTGGCTAAGTATGCATACAAGATCCGGCTAAAGAACTTGCCGGTGCCATATGAAAAATATACCATCAAACACATCTGATGGTTACACCTTATATTCGTAAAAAAAGAAGGAAATCTATCCGTTTTCAATAAAAAATAGAGAAATAATTAATTCCGGGCCAGAAAACCAGGATAGAAAACCCGGATCTTGCCAGGTACGGTTACGAAAGAGAAAATGGAAGATGTAACCGTACCATTCAGTTCGAGAGAACGGTTACGAAAGCGAAAATGGGAAATGTAACCGTCCCACTTAGTCCAAGAGAACGGTTACAAACGCGAAATGGAAGATGTAACCGTACCAGAACAGAAGTACGGTTACGGGAGAAAAGCCTGCAAGTTTAGAAAAATTTTTTTGCCTTTGCGGGTCTTTCCAGATAGATATCCAGTATTTTCGTACGCTTCAGGGCTGTCACCAGTACTATGGCAATAAGAGTCCCACCAAAGCTGGATATAAAGAAAGGAAGAACAAAAGCAAACACTGCACAGGAACTGCCCATGAGCAGAACGGATACAGGATAACTCAGGATCCCGCCGATCACGGAGGTGCCAAATAACTCACCAAGATAAGCTAAAGGCAGCTTTTGAGTATAACGGTAAAGAAGTCCGCAGATCAAAGCGCCGCACATGGATCCCGGGAAGGCCAGGAGGGTGCCGGTCCCCATGAGATTCCGCAGGAGACTTGTGACAAAGGCCATTCCCACTGCATACCAGGGGCCTAAGAAGACACCGCCCAGTATATTGATGAAATGCTGGATAGGAGCGCACCTGGAGGCTCCTACGGGAATGGACAAAGGAGAGCACACGATCCCAACAGCGACAAGAATGCCTGCCAGAGCAAGCTTGCGTACATTTACATTTTTCATATTCGTCAGACCTTTCAGGTATTTTTAATTCTACAGGACTCATTGTATCATAAAACTGACGAAATTTGAAAAAAATATAGGGGATTTACTCCGGAATAAAGATGCCTATGACCCCTGGGATTATCCTACATATTATGAGATTGAGGGCAAAATGATCTGCCCCTGATCATAATATGGAGGTAAAACTATGGGAATCACAAATTCAAATAAAGAAATAGATGTTTCCAGGATAGACTGTGATGGAACTGTGAAGGTAACCCTTGGGCTTTCCGCAGCACCGGATATTTCTTCCAATCCTACAGATATTGTCCTGGTGCTGGACCGTTCCGGGAGTATGGCTGGAAGTCCTCTTGCCAATATGAAAGCAGGAGCAAAGACTTTTATCGACATTATTGATGAGTCTACAGACAGTACCCAGGACGGGAATATCGGCTCCGGGAGCCACATGGGAATTGTAAGCTTTGCAACCATTGCCACAGCAGATACAGGGCTTATCACTTCAACAGAAGATCTGAAAAATGTGGTAGACGGTCTTACCGCCGGGGGAGCCACCAATCATGCGGATGCCTTTTCCAAGGCAATCCAGCTTTTTGATCCTGCTTCCTCTAATGCCAAGGTCATGGTTATGTTTACAGACGGCAAAACCACAGCCGGTGCCCCACCTTCTCCTGTAGCGGCAGAGGCCAGAGCAGCAGGGATCATTATCTACTGTATCGGACTTCTGGGAGACGATGGGATCGATGTGGAGGTGCTTAACGACTGGGCCACAGACCCGGATGCCTCTCATGTGGCGGTGACTCCTGATGAGGAGGAACTGGAAGATCTGTTTGCAGATCTGGCCGCTGATATCTCTAAGCCCGGTGCCCTGGATATTGTCATTGATGAAATAGTAAATCCGGATTTTGCTATTGTGAGCATAGATCCTCCAAGCAAAGGCACGGTTGAGATGATAGATTCCACCACACTCCAGTGGAAGATATCTGAGCTGGGAGTTTCAGGAAATGAAGGAGCTTCCCTGGAATTTTATATTAAGCATATCGGTCAGACTTCCGGGATAAAACCTGTGAATGCTTCTATTACCTATTCAGATAAAGACGGAAATAAGGTAACATTCCCGGAGCCATATGTAACGGTAGATTGTGAGAAGCCGGTGACCCCGGAGAAATGTCCAAAACCGGTAGAGTTCAAAATTGAAGGATGCAAGGACTTTGCGGTAATAGATCTGGGGGATGTATATCTGGAATCTCCGGGAAGGATCCTTGAGCTGAATCTCACCATTAAGAACGTGTGTCCGGATAAAAGGGTGGCTCTGGGGATCATTCTTACAGAGGTTGACTGTTATGGTAAAGAACATCAGAGAGGATTAAAGACCGTGACAATTCCTGCCCATCATTCTTCAGGCTGCCGTGACATCCAGGTAAAATGCGTGAAATTCGTGCTTCCGGAGGATTTAAATGAATGCGGCGGAAATCCCGGGGCAATGTGCGGAGAGAGAAAATTTAAGGCGCAGGTGATTGCCAATACCATTGATACGGACTTCAGGTGCTGTGAGTCTGAAGGAAATATCTAGGCGCAGATAAAAAGGAGTATCCCCAGGCCAAACGGCTTGGGGTGCCTCTATAAAATTAACAATTCAGAAACAAAAGTCAAACATTCCGGAAACAGAAACAGGATATCATATTAATCAGAGAAAGAAAAGGAGGAAAGGAAATGATACACATCCTTGTGGTAGAGGATGATGAAAAACTGAACCGGATCGTCTGTACGTATCTCAACGACAGCGGCTTTCAGGCAAAGGGCTGCCTGGGGGCACAGGAAGCCTATGACGAAATGTATAATCAGCTTTACGATCTGATTATTTCAGATATTATGATGCCGGGGATCGATGGATTTGAATTTGCCCGGACAGTGCGGAAGGTAAATCAGAGGATCCCCATACTTTTTATGTCTGCCAGGGACGACCTTCCCTCCAAACAGAAAGGATTTCAGCTGGGTATCGACGATTATATGGTAAAACCGGTAGACCTGGATGAACTGGTCCTTCGGGTTCGGGCGCTTCTGCGCCGGGCCAATATTGAGATGGAACGTAAGATCACAGTAGGAAATCTGGTATTGGATGCAGACGGAATGAGCGCTGAGGTGGATGGTGAGGAGATCAGCCTGACCAACAGAGAATTCAACATTATCTTCAAGCTCCTTTCTTATCCGAAAAAAACTTTTTCCAGAGCTCAACTTATGGACGAATTCTGGGATATTGACAGTGATACCAGCCTGAGGGCTGTAGATGTGTATATGACAAAACTGAGAAACAAACTCTCCGGCTGCGACGGATTCAGGATCGTGACTGTCCGGGGATTGGGATATAAGGCGGTGCTCCAATGAAAAAAGAGGATAAAGCCAGAAATCGTATCATCAAAGACAGCCTTTTCCCAGTCTCACTTTTCGCAATCTACCTGGGCGTTCTGCTGCTGATGTCGGGGTTACATCAGGGCCTGGTAGTTTTGATGAATGCATTGGAATGGAATAAGATCATTCAGTCCGTGCTTCCCATAGTTTACTGGAGCGTGGTAGCAGTAGGGCTGACTCTTTTTACAAGGAAGAAAATGAAAGATACCTACGAAGAACCTCTCCACCGGCTGGCAGAAGCTACAGAACAGGTAGCAGGAGGGGATTTCTCTGTTTATGTTCCTACCATCCATACTGCTGACAAACTGGATTATCTGGATGTGATGATCCTGGACTTTAACAAGATGGTGGAGGAACTGGGAAGCGTAGAAACATTGAAAACAGATTTTATCTCTAATGTTTCCCATGAAATGAAGACGCCTATTGCTATTATTAAAAACTATGCGGAACTTCTCCAGATGAAAAATGTCAGTGAAGAGGAAAAAGAAGACTGCGCCAGAAATATTGAAGAGGCTGCCAGGCATTTGTCCGCTCTGATCAGTAATATCCTGAAGCTGAATAAGCTGGAGAATCAGCGGATCGATCCGGAGATCGAAAGGTATGATCTCTGCGGGCAGCTGGAGGAATGTATCCTTCAGTATGAGGAGCTGTGGGATGAGAAAGAACTGGAACTGGAAGTTGATATGGAAGAAAAAGCAGTGATACAGGCAGATCCCAGTCTGATGGAGCTGGTGTGGAACAATCTTCTTTCCAATGCTATTAAATTTACAGAACATGGAGGAAAAGTGACGGTACGTCAGATCACAGCCGGGGAGTATGTGGAAGTTTCTGTATCGGATACAGGATGCGGAATGAGCAGGGAAAGTATCCGGCATATTTTTGACAAGTTTTATCAGGGGGATACTTCCCATTCCAAAGAAGGAAATGGTCTTGGACTGGCTCTGGTCAAAAGAATCCTGGTTTTGATGAATGGAGATATCCAGGTGGTCAGTGAAGAAGGAAAAGGCAGCACCTTTACAGTAAAGCTTCCCAGACGAATGGAAAATGAAGACGAGGCGGAGGTTGATAAATAATGGCAAATGAGAACAGAAGAGCCAAAGGCTTTATTCCCTATGAATATAAAGAGGTGTCTGCAGATCCTGGGCAGATCTCTTTTCTCATAGACGGATATGTGAACTTTGGATGGGAGATCGACGAGAACTTTCAATATGCTCCGGAGAAATATCCGGAAACAACAGGCGCGCCTGGCAGAAAGAAAATCCTGCTCCGGCTGAAGAGGAACCGGAAGATCATCAATAAAATGGAACTTACCAGACTTCAGAGAAATTTTGAAGCCTGTGTGGCAGAAATAGGAAATCTGGAAAAAGAAAAAACTTCCAGACCTGCAGTCCAGGCGCTGTCTTTGGGAATCCTGGGAACGGCCTTTATGGCGGGTTCTACATTCGCTGTAACAGCAGACCCGCCGCAGATACTTTTGTGTATTATATTGGCCATACCTGGATTTTTAGGCTGGATCTTTCCTTATTTTCTCTATAAACGAAGTGTGAGAAAACAGACAGAGAAGATTACTCCTCTTATCGAAGAAAAATATGATGAGATTTATGAAATATGTGAAAAGGGGAATAAACTGCTGAATTAGACGCAGGAAGTCCCAGTGCAAATTTCCAGATCTGCTGTAATATAAAAGGGATTTTTCACTGATAATTCACTGATAAGCTCCCTGCTGAGTGAAGAGTTTTCTGTATTTCACTTAGCAGGGAGCTTATCATATGGAATGTTATTGTTCGGAAGTTTATATATTTAAAGTTTTTACCCATGAAGCTAAAGCAGTACTATCCAGATGTCCGTTAAGAAGCTTTCCGGATTTCCAGTTTATAGAAGGATACTGCTGCTGCAGTTTTTTCTCGCTGTTTTCGATGCCGCTGCTGCCGGAGGTGGCGAAAGGAATGACTGTTTTTCCGGCAAAATCATAAGCCTCCAGGAAGGTGTTGATAATAGTAGGCGCCACATACCACCATACAGGAAAGCCCAGGAATATCGCATCATAAGAGGAGAGATCCAGATCTCCTGTTACGATTGCCGGACGGGAAGCGGGATCGTTCATTTCAAGGGAGCTGCGGCTTTTTTTATCCATCCAGTCAAGATCTGCGGAAGTATAAGGAACTTCCGGCTGGATTTTATACAGATCTGCATCTGCTGTCTGTGCCAGGGTACGGGCAACAGATTCTGTCACACCGCTTGCAGAAAAATAGGCTACTAATTTCTTACTCATGTCTGTTCCTCCAATCTTAATATCTCAGATGAAGAGAAGGTCTTGATTTCTCCTTCTCTTTTCTTTTATTATAGGAAGGGCGCAGGGAAAAGTCCAATGCTTATAGACTATAAAGATAAATGCCTTTACTGTACAAAAATTATTTTTCTGGTATTATAGGATAGAGGAAAACATCAAAGTAAGGCAGAGAGGGTGGTGGAACTGAGCAGAAAAAAGAAGAAACCCAAGATGGAATTCCGGTATTACAGTATGCCGGAAGACAGAAAAATGTTTGCCCTTCTGGGAGAAAAGTGGATCCAGTATTATGGCAGAAATATTGATTATCTCCATTTCCACAATTATATGGAGATCGGCTACTGCTACGAAGGAGCCGGAGAGCTTACAATGGGAAACCGGCAGGTGAGATTTTCCGGAAAAGAATTTTCCGTGATTCCCCAGAATTACCCTCATACTACCAACAGTGATGAAAATACAATGAGCAGATGGGAATATCTGTTTGTAGATGTGGATGCCTTTCTTCAGGATATCTGCGGAGGAAGCAGTCTCAGGGCGGAGAAAATGGCCAAGCGGCTGAACTCTAAGGCCATGTTCCTGAAAGAGCAGGACTATCCGGAACTGGGAGCCAGGCTGAGAAAGATCCTGGATGTGATGAGGAACGAAGAAGATTTTTATCTGGTGGAAGCCCATGGCCTTCTGGCTGCCTTTCTTGCGGAAGTTGCCAGAGAAAATCCGGGAAAGGGAGAAAGGGCGGACGGCGGACTGGAGGAGGGCAAAACCTCTGCAATGCTGGCCAGAGCGCTGGAATACATAAACAGTCATTATGAGGAAGATATAAAGATCAAGGAACTTGCCGACTGGTGCCATATCAGCGAGACTCATTTCCGGAGGATGTTTTCTGCTTACACAAGTATGAGCCCTCTGGAATATATCAATCAGATCAGGATCAAAAATGCCTGCGAATATCTGAAAAAAACCGATGATTCTATCGGAGTTATCGCAGCAAAATGCGGATTTACCACCAATTCTACATTTAACCGCAATTTCAGGCACCTTCTGGGAGTGACGCCTATGGAATGGAGAAAACGCCCGGAAAATTATGAGCAGGAGCTTCTGAAATTTGAAATACACTCTGAGAAAGGATGGTAGAAAAATATGTATTCGAATTACAGGATCGTAACACAGGTAAAAAGAAAGAAAAAGAAGATGAGCGGTCTTCTCCGGGGGGCTATGATCGTCTTTGCAGTACTGTTTGTGCTGATGGGCATCATCTTTTCCAGAGGATTTATGCTTCCGGGATTTCTGATGGTTGTTTTATATTTTGTATATGATATCTTCAGTAGGAAGGACTATGAGTATATCCTGGAAAACGGGGTTTTGTCTATTGATGTGATCTATGGACGGAAATACCGGAAACACCGCCATGATCTGGATCTTAAGGAACTGGAAGTCCTGGCTCCCAACTGGCATGATGCGGTGGCAAAATACCGGATAAAAGGCGGAACGGAGAGGCTGCGTAAATACGACTATACTTCCTATGAGGATGACATTCCCTATTATACGATGATCATCAAAGAAGATGGAAAAAAGATCAAACTCCTTCTGGACCTTACAGATGAAATGATGCAGAGAATCAAACATATGTATCCTGAAAAAGTCTTTTTTGCATAAAAATTCTTTTAAATCCTGGCCTGAAGCCTGATTTCAGCCGGGATTTATTTTTGTATGACGGGCATGCCGTCAGTCTGTGGTGAAAGTCCACAGGGGGCGTAGTTGTCAACGAACCCCATAGCGACTCCCAAGGTTTGTATCGTGAGGTACAGGCGAGAAGAAGGGATAGCGAAAT